>JALUFY010000303.1 GCA_027051995.1 Hyphomicrobiales bacterium | reverse complement strand
CTTTTTTGTCAGCTCTTCGTCATCGGACTGGGCCAGATAGACCAGTTTCTGGTAATTGCCGAAATAGTCCGCGATCAATTCGGGGTGCGTATCCAGCATCATGCCCCTGACGATCAGGGCATCGAAATGACGCACCAGATAATCGGTCAGGAAGAAACTGCGCGCATCGCCTTCGATCGTGTCCATGAAGGCCTCCGCGCCGCTGTAGAAGGCATAGCAGTGGGCCCCGGGCAGGCGCTCCACGCCCTCTTCGGCGAGCATCTTGTCAATGGCCCCGCCGGTGCCGCAATCGGCATAGGCGGCGAAGATATGCGCGTAACCTTCCGCCCGGCCCTGGCGGATACGCGCGCGCAGGGCCGGCACGATGAATTGCGGCGTGTTGTGCCAGCTGGCCGGCAGGCAGTGCAGATCAACATCCTCGCGGCCATGGGCCTTTTTCAGAAAGAGAATTTCGCGCGCCAGCGCCCCGCAGGCGATGATCAGGGTGCGCCCTTCGCCCTTTCCGGACGCCGCCAGCTCCTCGTCCGGCGCAAGACGCGCTCCGGGGGCCAGTCCGGTGCGCAAGGCCGCTGGCGCGCGGGCGGCGCGGCGGGCGGCTGCGCCGCCACGGCGTCTGGTGCGCGGGGATTTCGTCATGGGTTGTTTCAGGCCCCGGCGGGCTGATTGTGCCGGCGGGCGATGAATTCGCGGGCCGTGTCCACGGCGACGGCGGCGTCCTTGCAATAGGCGTCGGCGCCGATGGCGGCGGCGAAATCCTCGTTGAGCGGCGCGCCGCCCACCAGCACGATGACGTCATCGCGCTTGCCCTGCTTCTTCAGTTCGTCGATGACGGTCTTCATGTAGGGCATGGTGGTGGTCAGAAGGGCCGACATGCCGAGAATGTCTGGCTTGTGCTCGTCAATGGCCTTGAGAAACTCCTCGGCATCGGTGTTGATGCCCAGATTGACGACCTCGAAGCCCGCGCCCTCCATCATCATGGCCACCAGATTCTTGCCGATGTCGTGAATGTCGCCCTTGACGGTGGCGATGACCATCTTGCCCAGTTTCGGCGCGCCGGTCTCCACCAGAAGGGGGCGCAGAATGGCCATGCCCTCCTTCATGGCGTTGGCCGCCAGCAGCACTTCGGGCACGAAGAGGATGCCATCGCGGAAGTCGTCGCCCACCACCTTCATGCCGGCGACGAGCGCCTTCGTCAGCACGTCATAGGGTGTCCAGCCGCGCTCCAGCAGGATGTTGACGCCCTCGGCGACCTCGTCCTTGAGGCCGTCATAGAGATCATCCTGGATCTGTTCGGTCAGCTCCTGGTCATCCAGCTCGCGCAGGTCGAGATCATCTTCTTCGTCGGCGGCCATGCATTCAGCTCCTTTAACGGCAAACCTTGCGCAATATAACGGTTTTCGCCGCGCCTGTCACAGATGCGCATGAGAAAAAGCGGGGATTTTGCGCCGTTTTTCCGCAAGATGCGACAAGACGCGCAGATGCACCGGGGAGAGGGCCTTCATCTTCATCGCCAACGCCTCGGCGGGCGCGCTGCGCGAGGCATTGCGCAAGACGCGCGGCGCTTACCCCTTCAACGGATAGCCATTGCCGTCAAAGGCCCAATCGGAGAAGGCGAAGCCGTATTCCGCAGGGACGGGCTTGTAGAAATGCCAGTATCCCTTCTGGCCGAAGCCGATGACGCGGGACATGGCTGCCAGATCCATGCGCCAGCGGCCATCCTCCCTTTGCAGGAACAGCGGCGGGCAGCGGCGCTGGACGGGCCTGAAGCGGGCGGCGGCGTAATCACCGCCAATGCGCACATCCGGCGCGCCGCAGGCGGCGTAGGCGTTCGCTTCGGCGTCCATGGCGGCTGCGGGCACATGGCGCTTGCGCAGCATTTCGCGGGTCTGGCGCGTATAGATGGGCAGGAAGGGCGAGGCGTCATGGGCGCGGCGGGCGGCGAAATAGGCGGCCACCGTTTTCGCCGGATCGTCAGGGGACACCCTCGCCTCCTTGCGCCAGGGGCGGGCGGCGATGTCCTGCTCGTATTGCCTTTCCATTTGCGCGATACGGGCATGGGTGGCGGCGTTGTTGACAAAGACCTTCCAGCCGATGAAGGCCGGCAGCGCCAGCGACGCCAGTATCAGGCCGCCGCCGAGGGGCTTGAGGGCGCGGCCGAGGATGGGCGCGCGGCGCGGTTTCGTCCTGACGGGCGGCGCGGAAACAGGCGCGCGCGCTGTCGTGGCGGATTGCCCGTCCAGCGGCAGGGGCGCGCCCAGCTTGCGCATGCGCTTGACGAAGCCCTTCGGCGTGAAAAAGGGCCAGGGGCGCAGACTGAATGAACAATCATGGAAATCCGGCAGGGCCTCCCTGATCTCCTCCATCACTCCGGCGATTTTGCTCCTGCCGTCAAAGGCCCTGAGCCAGAATCCGGGGCGGAATTCAACGAGGATTTCCAGATGCCGCCATTTGGGCAAGGTCTCGCAGGCCCGTCCGGCGATCCACACGGCGCGGAATGCGTCCGCGTGGGGTTTCAGCGCGGCGCGCAGACCTTCCATTTCCTCCGCCGTGAGGTCAATGGGGGCAAGGCGCGTCTTGCCGGAGACGTTTTCGCGCTCGTGCGCGCCCTCTTCATATAGCGCCATGAAACGGGCCAGCTCGCGGCGCAGGGCGGGC
>JALUFY010000302.1 GCA_027051995.1 Hyphomicrobiales bacterium | reverse complement strand
ATACTGGCCTTTCGCCTGCAAAGGCTGCAGGCCATGCGCGACGCCGCCAAGCGCCTCATGGCGGGCCCCAGGCTCGGCCTAGATGTCTTCGCCCGGGGCGCGCCGGAGCCGCTGACCGTGGTGAAGGAAACCGGATACGCCGATACCCTGGTGGATGTGCTGCGCGCCTATGCGAACATCGTGCGCCGCAAGGCGGACAAGCAGGGCTACCGCATCGATGTTCAGCCCGTCTGGACAATCAAGGAAGCCCGCGAAACCCTGGAGCGCCTGGTCGGCCGGATCGGCCAGTGGAGCCGTCTGGACAGCCTGCTGCTGGATTATCTGGCCGAGCCGGAAAAGCGCGTTTCCGCCATCGCCTCCGGCTTCGCCGCCGCCCTGGAGCTGGCCCGCGAGGGCGATCTGGAATTGCGTCAGGAAGGACACTTCCGCCCGATTTACATGCGCTCCGCCGCATCTTGAGGATTTGACACATGACAAAGGCTGACGCACGGATGGAACCCGCCGCCCCGCAGCCGGGGGAGCCGGCGCAGGACGCCGGGCAGGCCGTGCCCGTCCCCATGCGCCCGCTGAACACGCCCGAACAGATGCTGCGCATCGTCGAGGCTCTGCTGTTCGCCGCGGAAAACCCGCTCTCGGAAGAGGAAATCGCCGGGGCACTGCCGGACGGCGCGGATGTGGCGGCGCTTCTGGAACAGACCCGCGAACGCTACGCCCAGGGCGGCGTCAACCTGGTGCGCGTGGCCGGAAAATGGCAGCTGCGCACCGCCAGCGATCTGCGCTATCTGCTGCGCAAGGATGTCAAGGAGACGAAGAAGCTGACCCGCGTGGCGCTGGAGACCCTGGCCATTATCGCCTATCACCAGCCGGTCACGCGCGCCGAGATCGAGGATATTCGCGGTGTCGGCATGTCAAAGGGCACGCTTGACGCGCTCATGGACATCGGCTGGGTCAAGCCGCGCGGACGCCGCCGCGCGCCGGGCCGGCCCGTCACCTATGGCGTCACCGAACAGTTTCTCATCCATTTCGGCCTGGACAGCCTCAAGGATCTGCCCGGCCTTGCGGAGCTCAAGGGCGCGGGGCTGCTGGACGCCTCCCTGCCGCCGGATTTCTCCCTGCCTTCTCCCGCACCGGAAGATGACGCCCTGAGCGCGGATGAAGACCCGCTTGAGCCCCCGGACGACGGCGAGCCGCCCCTGGAGATGCATCTGCCGGAATAGACGGGCGCGCGGTGGAGACCAGGGCAGATCGCACAAGCAGGGGATGACCTCTCCTGCCGGGGGGACTTCATAAGAATTTGACATAATTAACAAATCGTCATTGCCGGGTCCCGTCCCGGCAATCCAGGGCCAAGAGCGCATACAGGCGAATGAGACACCCTTCGCGGCCCAAGCGGCGCCGGCGCCGTATTTCGCCCCTTCTGTCCGTATTTATTTACACTCCGCGGCAAGGAAGCGCGGCAGCTATTACCATGACCAGCGGAGCAAACCGCCCTGGATACCCGGCACAAGGCCGGGTATGACGACAATATAAAAGATAGCCTTGGTGGTATTTGCTGTCTGCTCAGTTGAAGAAAAGGACAGAGGCACACCGCCGCTCCGTGCAAAGCCGCGTTTCCCAGCCGCCCTCTGGCGGCGGGCCCTTGCCATGCCGTCATCTCTTCGCCACGCCCGGCGTTCATCATTGCGCCAGGGCGGCATTGAATTGCCTCACCCTTTCTGCGATAGTGCCGCCAATCTTGGAATTTGCACGTCCGGTGCAAGCAGTTGAAGGAGTTGTTTCATGGGTGCGTTTTCGATCTGGCACTGGCTGATTGTCCTGGCCGTCGTGCTTGTCCTGTTCGGTGGTTCCGGCAAGATTTCCTCCCTCATGGGAGACGTCGCCAAGGGCATCAAGAGCTTCAAGAAGGGCCTTCAGGACGAGGAAGAAGACGTGGCCCAGGCCAGGAAGGAAATCGAGGACAAGGCCTCCGAAGCCGTGAAGTCCGCCGGGGAAAAGACCAAGAGCTGAAAACCCTGAAGGGCGCAAGGCCCTGTCACTGGCAATCATGATGGCGGAAACACGCGCGCCTGCTGGCGCGCGGCTCAGGGGTATGGCGCGAAATGTTTGATTTCGGCATAGGCTCGACCGAGTTGATGGTCATCGCCGTCGTCGCCCTTCTGGTCGTCGGCCCGAAGGACCTGCCGCGCCTTTTGCGCACCATCGGCTCGGTGGTGACGAAGGTGCGCGCCATGGCGCGCGAGTTTCAGGGCCATATCGACGAAGCCATCAAGGACACCGGCCTGGACGACATCAAGGATGGCGTCTCCAGGGTGAAGGAATTTTCCGTCGCCGATCTCGACAAGGAGTTCGAGGATCTGGAAAGGGAATTCCGCGAAACCGCCATGCCGGACAAGGACAAGCCGGGCAACGAAACGCTCTTTGAGGAAAAGGACGCCTCCGCCGCCGGGGATGACGATGTGCCCTCCCTTGACGCGGACGCTGCCGCAAAGCCCTCCGGCAAGGGCGCGAAATCCGCCCGGAGCGAAACCGGCGGCGAAAAGGGCGCGGACGGCAAGGGGGGTAAGAAATCCGCGAAGAAACCGGCCGGCAAGGGCAAGGGCGAATAGGGGGCTTTGTCCATGACTGACGCAGACAAAACGCCGGACGAAAAGGAAATC
>JALUFY010000301.1:1419-2660 GCA_027051995.1 Hyphomicrobiales bacterium | reverse complement strand
TAGATCACCTGCTCGACGCGGATGGAGTTGTCCGCCCGCTCCTCCCAGCTTTCGGTCTCCACGTGCGAGGCGTAGGGCAGCTCGTCATGCAGGCGCAGATAGAGCTTTTCGCGCGTCACCTCGGCGGCCAGCATGCGCAAGGGAAAATCCGAAAGCTGATCCTCTGGATAGAGCCACGGGCCCGGCGGCATCCGTCCGGCCAGATATTCGCGCAGATCGGCCACGCCATCGCCCTTCAGCGCCGAGACCATGAAGGTGTCGTCAAAGGAAAATTCCGCGTTGAACGCCTCCGCCAGCTCCAGCAGCCTGTCCTTTTCGATCAGATCCACCTTGTTGAGCACCAGAATGGCCTTGCGCCCGGATGTCTTCAGCCCTTCCAGGATGCGCTCATTTTCCTCGTCCAGTCCCCGGCGGGCGTCCACCAGCAGGGCCACCACGTCGGAATCGGCGGCGCCCGCCCAGGCGGCATCCACCATGGCCTCGTCCAGCTTGCGGCGCGGCTTGAAGATGCCCGGCGTGTCCACGAAGATGATCTGGGATTCGCCGGAAATGGCGATGGCGCGCACCCGCGTGCGCGTCGTCTGCACCTTGTGGGTGACGATGGAAACCTTGGCTCCCACCAGCGAGTTGATCAGCGTTGATTTGCCCGCGTTGGGCGCGCCGATGAGCGCCACGAAGCCGCAGCGTGTTCCCTCCGCCCCGTCATGCCCCCGCGTTATGTCCGTCTGCCCGTCCGTCCGCGTCATCTGTCCTGTTCATCCCCTTGCCGCGCCAGCAGCGCGCTGGCGGCCGCCTGCTGGGCCCCGCGCTTGGAGCCGCCCTCGCCGCGCGCCGCGCCAAGCCCGACGATACGCGCCTCGACGGCGAAACGCGGCGCGTGATCCGGCCCGGAGCGCGAAATCTCCACATATTCCGGCGGCGCGTAGCCATGCGCCGCCGCCCATTCCTGAAGCGCCGACTTCGGGTCGCGCCGCGCATCCTCGCAGCGGGTGAAGAAGGGCTCCCACAGGGAGATGATGAATTCCCGCGCCTTTTCAAGGCCGCCGTCGAGATAAACCGCCGCGATGACGGATTCGCACAGATCGCCCAGCACCTTCCGCGAGGCCTGGGCCTGATCGCGCCGCGCCGTCTCGCCGGTGCGCATCAGCCTGTCCAGTCCCAGTTTGCGCGCCGCCTCCGCGCAGGTTTCCTTGCGCACGAGGCAGTTGAGCTGGCGCGCCAGCTGGCCTTCCTCGTTGTCC
>JALUFY010000301.1:0-1409 GCA_027051995.1 Hyphomicrobiales bacterium | reverse complement strand
GTCGCGCCCGCCGCATTCCGCCGCCCCGGAATGGGTCAGCGCCTGTTCAAGCAGGGCGGGATCGGAGAAGGCGTATCCGCTCGCCTTCCGGAATTTTTCCGCCAGGCCTTGCGCGTTTCCGGCCACTAGCGAACCCATGTGCCGATGCGGCCCCAGCGGATTTCGAAAGGCCACATCCACGGCTGCCAGACGGACGCTTCGGCCTTGTGCGAAAAGAAGATGATCTTCGCCTTGCCGACGAGATTTTCGTAGGGCACGTAGCCCACCTCGTTGAGAAAGCGCGAATCCGTCGAGTTGTCGCGGTTGTCGCCCATCATGAAGTAATGGCCCGGCGGCACCGTGTAGATGCCCGTGTTATCGGCCATGCCGTCATCGAAGAGGTCATGCACCACATAGCTCACGCCATTGGGCAGGGTCTCGCGGTATTGGCGGATGTGACGGCCCTTTTGCGGCCCCTCCGGCACGATGAAGTCATCGATGCGCTTGCGCGGCACCTGCTTGCCATTGATGTAGAGCACGCCGTGGCGCACCTGAATGCGGTCACCTGGCAGGCCGATGAGGCGCTTGATGTAATCCGTCTTCGTGTCGCGCGGCAGCTTGAAGACCACCACGTCGCCCCGGTGCGGCCTGGCGGCGAAGATACGCCCCTCGAAGGGCAGCGGGCCGAAGCTGAACAGATCATTGCCGAACAGTGACACCGTGAAGTTGAAGGAATATTTCGAATAGCCGTAGGACAGCTTGTTGACGAACAGATAATCGCCAATCCACAGCGTCGGGATCATCGAACCGGAGGGGATGTTGAACGGCTGAAAGAAGAAGGTGCGGATGACGAAGGCGATGAGCAGCGCCTGCAGGACGACCTTGACGGTCTCCCAAATGCCCTCGTCCGGTTTCTTCCGAATTGTTTCGTCCGCCATGTCCTGCCCGCTTGCCATGAAACCGCGTCCTTGCCCTGCCCCCCTCGTCGCGCAAGCCACTGTTACTGCCCGCGCGCCGCGCAAGTCAAATGTTCAGGCGCCGAAATGATGATTATTTGTCATGATGTGGCAATCGCGCCGCTATTTGTCCAGCGCCTCGATGATCACCACCGCCTGCGCATAGGGGTATTCGTCGGTCATGGTCAGATGCGTCCGCGCCGTCATGCCCGCCGGAGTAATCTCTTTCAGCCGCCGCGCCGCGCCGCCGGAAAAGGCCAGCGAGGGGCGCCGCAGGTCATCGCGCGTCACGCAGATATCGCGCCATTCCACACCACGGCGGAAACCGCTGCCCAGCGCCTTGGCCGCCGCCTCGCGCGCCGCGAAGCGCTTGGCCAGGGTGGCCGCCGGATCGGCCCGGCGCATGGCCAGCGCCCGCTCATCGGGGCAGAACACCCTGTTCAGAAACCGCTCGCCATGCCGCGCCAGCACCTT
>JALUFY010000300.1 GCA_027051995.1 Hyphomicrobiales bacterium | reverse complement strand
GGCGCGGGCCATGCTGGAACGGGACGAAGGGCTTTCCTTCAGCGTGAACGGCATGCCGGTGAAGGGCGGGCTGATGGAGACCTATTCCGGCGTCGAGCTGGATGGCTCTCCGGTCACCGTCGTCAACACCTCCGGCGAGGATGTCACGGCGGTGGTGTCGGTACATGGCGCGCCCGATCATCCGCTGCCGGCGGGCGGCAAGGGCTTTGTCATCACCCGCACATATTTCGGCATGGACGGCAAGCCGGTGAACATCGCCACCGTGGGGCAGAACGAGCGGTTCGTCGTCATGCTGACGGTGAAGCCGCAAAACCACTGGCCCATGCGGCTGGTGATTTCCGACAGGCTGCCGGGCGGCTTCGAGATCGACAATCCGAAGCTGATGAGCTCGGCCAAGCTGGCCAATTTCGACTTCCTGCCCGAGGAGATGACGGCGGCGCATACCGAGTTCCGCGACGACCGCTTCATCGCCGCGCTCGATGTGCCGGCAAGCAAGGACAACAAGGTGGTGCTGGCCTATATCGTGCGGGCGGTGACGCCGGGCGTCTTCGCCCATCCTCCGGCGGTGGTGGAAGACATGTACCGCCCCGCCCTGAGCGCGCGCACGGCCTCCGGCACGGTCAAGGTCATCGCGCCGAAGCCGTGAGGGGGTGCGCCATGCATGGAACGGACAGGCCGGGCGGATATGCGCGGGCTCCGGTTCTTCCTCTCCCGTCATACCCGGCCTTGTGCCGGGTATCCAGAGCGGCAAGCACGGGAGTCCGCCGCCCTGTATTGCCGGCACGGCGGCCGGAAATGACGGAAGGAAGCGGTGAATCAGTAGCGGATGTTCGCCGGCCTTTGCCGCCGTGTTCCGCAAGAGCGGCAAAGGCCATTCGTATTCGCATCCTTGCATGTGAACCGGCATGAGCAGGCGGACGGAAGCGAACAGGAGCGGGCCTGCGTCATTGCGCAAGCTCGGGGCGGGGGAGGATGTGCGCCTGCCGCGTTTCATGTTCGCACCGTTTCTGGCCGTGGTGGCGGTGATTCTGGCGGGGCTTGTCATCCGCCATTATGACGGGCTTTATCCGCCACCAATGCCGCGGGGCGTGGAGCTTTCGCGCACGGTGACGGCGCGCGACGGGCGGCTGCTGCGGGCCTTCGCCACATCGGGCGGGCGCTGGCGGATGAAGGCGGAGCTTTCGCGCATCGATCCGGCC
Source organism: Hyphomicrobiales bacterium (assembly GCA_027051995.1). Lineage (GTDB taxonomy): Bacteria > Pseudomonadota > Alphaproteobacteria > Rhizobiales > Aestuariivirgaceae > Thermopetrobacter. The sequence continues at coordinate 1,476 of JALUFY010000300.1, read as the reverse complement.
TTCCTGCGCATGCTGCTGGGTTGGGAAGACAGCCGCTATTACTGGCATTACGGCATTGATCCGCTGGCCATGCTGCGGGCGGCCTGGCAATACGCGGTCAACGGGCGCATCGTCTCGGGCGGCTCGACCATCACCATGCAGCTGGCGCGGCTGCTGGAGGGGCGGCGCAACCGCACCATCGGCGACAAGCTGAGGCAGATGGCGCGGGCCGTGCAGATGGAGATGCGCATGTCCAAGGCGGAGATCCTCGCCGCCTATCTGACGCTCGCGCCTTATGGCGGCAACGTGGAAGGCGTGCGGGCGGCTTCCCTGGCGTGGTTCGGCCACGGGCCGGAGAAGCTGAGCCCGGCGGAGGCGGCCCTGCTGGTGGCGCTGCCGCAGGCCCCGGAGGCGCGCCGGCCCGATCTGCACCCGAAGGCGGCCAGGGCGGCGCGCGACCGCATCCTGCGGCGGCTGGCGCGGGCCGGAGTGATCGATGCGGTGGATGCGCGCCACGCCATGACGCGCCCGGTTCCGGCGCGGCGGCGGGCCATGCCGGCCAGGGCGGCGCATCTGGCGCGGCGGCTGGCCAGGGGGCTTGCTCCCGGCGGGGAGGCGCGCACCACGATAAACGCGGATTATCAGGCGGTGCTGGAGGCGCTGGCCATGGAATGGGCCGGGGAGCATCGCGCGCCGCTGTCCGTGGCCATGGTGCTCGCCGATGCGAAAACGGGGGAGATTCTCGCCTCTGTGGGGGCGGCCGATCCGTTCGATGCGCGGCGCGGGGGCTGGGTGGACATGACGAAGGCCGTGCGCTCGCCGGGGTCAACGCTGAAGCCCTTTATCTACGCCCTGGCCTTTGACGCAGGCATCGTGCATCCGCTGACGCTGATCGAGGATGCGCCGGTGAGCTTCGGCGGATACCGGCCGGGAAACTTCGATCACAAGTGGCATGGCGTGGTCAGCGTGCGCGAGGCGCTGGCGCGCTCGCTCAACGTGCCGGCCGTCATGGTGCTGGATTCGGTGGGCCCGGCGCGGCTTATGGCGCTGCTGCGCCACGGCGGGGCGAAGGTGAAGATGCCATCGGGCGCGCGGGCCGGGCTGCCCATCGCGCTGGGCGGGCTTGGCATTTCGCTGCATGACCTGACGGGGCTTTACGCGGCGCTGGCCAATGGCGGGCGCGCCGTGCGGCTGAGCGCCATTCCCGGCAAGGGCGGTGTTGACGGGCGCATTCTGGCGCAAGGGGCGGTGTGGCAGGTGATGGACATCCTGCGCGCCGCCGCGCCGCCGCCGGATGCCCCCTTCATGCGGCTGGCCTACAAGACCGGCACGTCCTACGGCTTCCGCGACGCCTGGTCGGTGGGCTTCGATGGCCGGTTTGTGCTGGGGGTCTGGGTTGGGCGCGTGGACGGGGTTCCCGTTCCGGGCATTCTGGGGCGGCTTTCCGCCGCGCCGGTGCTGTTTTCGGCCTTTTCCCGGCTGGGGCCGCCGCGTGCG
>JALUFY010000299.1 GCA_027051995.1 Hyphomicrobiales bacterium | reverse complement strand
CGGAGAAGTATTACGGCAAGCTGATCAATACCGCGCCGAAGGCCAGGCACATTCACACCCGGGAGCCGAAGCCTCTGGCGGCGCGGCGCATCGTCATGCGCGATGCGCGCATCCGCGCGCCCATCGTTCAGCGGCTGTATCTCGCGCCCTCCTACGGCACGGCCAAGGGGGCGGACGCCTACGCGCTGGAGGTTTTCGCACAGGCCCTGGGGGAGGGGGCCACATCGGTGCTTTACAAGACGCTGGTGGTCAAGGAGAAGATCGCCACCTGGGCAGGCGCGTGGTATTCTGGAGACTTTCGCGACAACGGCTCCTTCGGGGTCTATGCCTCGCCCGCGCCCGGCGTCTCCATGCGCAAGCTGGAGCGGCGCATTGACGAGATACTCGCGGACGTATTGAAAAACGGCCTGCCCAAGGAGGCCATCGCGCGGGCCAGAAACAGCCTCACGTCGGATGCCGTCTATTCGCTGGATTCCCAGTCCTCCCTGGCGCGTCTCGTCGGCGAGGCGCTCTCCACCGGCCTTGCCCTGAAGGATGTGCGCGAATGGGAAAGCCGCATTCTCGCCGTAACGCCGGATCAGCTGCGCGCCGCCGCCGCCCGCGTCATCCGCCCGGAACGCTCCGTGACCGGCCTTCTGCTCAAGGCCGAAACGCCGCCCGCCGCCGCATCTTCCGCCACCGCCAGCAGGGAGGGCCGTAAATGATCCGCCAATTCAGGCTGTTTTGCCGGGCGCTCGCCGCCGCCGTGCTTGTTATCGCCGCCGCCGCCCCGGCCGGGGCTCTCGAGATCAAAAAAGTGACCACGCCGAAGGGCCTCACCGCCTGGCTGGTGGAGGATCACACCGTGCCCATGGTGGCGGTGAACTTCGCCTTCGCCGGCGGCGCGGCGGCCGATCCGGCGGACAAGTCCGGCCTGGCCAGTTTCCTCTCCGCCATGCTCGACGAAGGCGCGGGCAAGCTGACCTCCCAGCAGTTTCAGGCCCGCGAGGAGGATCTGGCCATGCGCATGTCCTTCTCCGCCGGGCAAGACTGGTTCTCCGGCTCCTTCAAGACCCTGACCAGGAACCGCGACGCCTCCTTCGCCATGCTGAAACTGGCGCTCAACGCCCCGCGCTTCGATGAGGGGCCGCTGGAGCGCGTGCGCCGCCAGCTGCTGGTGTCGCTGCGCAGCAAGTCGCAAAACCCTGATCACATCGCCTTTTCCGCCTTCAGAAAGCTGCTTTTCGGCAAGCACCCCTACGCGCGCGACGCCGATGGCTCCGAGGCCGGGGTGAAGGCCGTCACGGCGGATGATCTGCGCGCCCTGCGCAAGAAGCTGTTTGCCCGCTCCGGGCTGCTCATCGCCGTCTCTGGCGATATTGACGCAAAGACCCTGGCCCGCCTGCTGGACGAAACCTTCGGCGGCCTTCCCGAATCCTCCGGCATGCCGGAGACGCCAAAACCCGTCATCACCCCGGCGGCGGAGACGAAAATCATCTCCCGGCCCATTCCGCAGACCATCATCGTCATGGGCAACGAGGGCCTGCTGCGCTCCGATCCGGATTTCATCCCCGCCTACATCGCCAATTTCATTCTCGGCGGCGGCGGTTTCGGCTCGCGGCTGACGGAAGAAGTGCGCGAAAAGCGCGGCCTGACCTATTCGGTCTATTCGGCCATGTATGCCTATCGCAAGGCCGGTGTCTTCTTCGCCTCCGCCGGCACGCGCAACGAAAAGGCCCCCGAGGCGCTGAAGGTCATGAAGGCCGAAATCGCCCGCATGGCCAGTGAAGGGCCAACGGAAAAGGAGCTGGAGGAGGCAAAGACCTATCTCATCGGCTCCTATCCCCTGCGCTATGACTCCAATGCCAAGATCGCCGCCAACCTGCTGGCCATCCAGCGCGACCATCTGGGCATTGATTACATCCAGAACCGCACCGCCATGATCAAGGCCGTGACTCTTGAGCAGGTCAAAAAGGCGGCGCGGAAAATCCTGCGCGCCGAGGGCCTCAAGACCATTCTTCTGGGCAAGCCCGTGCTGAAAAAATGATTCATGAAACAGGTCAAACATGCTGACATAATTGGCTTTTTTGTGGATAACCTGTGGACGGCTTGAAATGCGCGGATGACAGCGCGGCGTTTTTTTCGCACCCTGTATGGGCACAGACCGGAAGAAGGCGTTTTTGGAAACGGAAACGAAACCGGACGGTCAAGGCGAAGCGGAAACGGGCCGTATTGGGACAGGACGGAATTTGAAACCGGAAACGGTTTTGGAGAAGTCCGAAGCCCGCGAAAAACGGACTGAATGAACGTTTCGCCCGGCGAAAGCGGGAAAGCATGTTCGCATGCGGATCGCGAACGCTGAAAGTGCGATGTCATCCGAAGGGCGATGGCGATGCGGCAGGCCGCAAGGCCGGCCCCGCCGGACGGAAGATGACACAAAAGCGCGGAATTGCCCTCGGGCGGTTCCGCGTTTTTGTTTGCGGCGGGGAAGGGCGGCGAAGGCAGTGGCGAGTTTCGGTGTTGCACCATTATTCTCCTCGCGGGGCAAGCCTTCTGGCGCGCGGGGGCAAATCGCGCTATGGCCTTGGCATGTCCGGCACTCCTCTCATATGGGCGCTGACCGGCGCGCGGCGGGGCGACAACGCGCAGGTGCTGGCGCTGGCCCACGCGGCGCATGAGCGCACGGGCGCGCGGGTGATCG
>JALUFY010000298.1 GCA_027051995.1 Hyphomicrobiales bacterium | reverse complement strand
TTACATATTACTCTGCGTGTAGAAGAATGATATCTAGACAGCCTCTGCAGGGCTTTATATTTTTGAGCTTTGCTACACCTTCCATGATACCATGAGAATCGTTTCTTACGTCTGAGAAAAGTCTTTCCACCTTCATTCCAAGTTTCAAATGAGCTTGGAAGACTTGCAAGAACTCTACCATCAGAATATATTGGAACTACCTCTGCTTGAAACCAAGCTTCTTTATTATTATCATGCTTTACGTACTGTGCGCGTTCTAGTGGTATAAATAGCTCTGGCATTGATGTATACGAAAGACAAAATGCTCTATGAATAAATGGAATATTCCACAATATCTCTTTCAATGAGTACTCATCATTAGAACCGACACTCTCATTGAAATAAGCACAAAGTGCTGGAAGAACCCCTCCCCTTTTGAACTTCACCCGCTCATTGGAAAGCGACGCTCGCGCATTCTCAGGCCTAGACCCCTTCACGCCATGCACCTTCCCATGTTGAACTGCTTTATGTGTAAGAAGTGCTTTAGCTGCATTCAAAAACGCATAGTAAAGCGTCAATGGCGCTGCATTGGGACAAAGCTCAAGGCTTGCTTCAGCGAAACGCCGGGCTTGAAGCCAGAAGGATAAAGATTCTTTTGAACCGGCGCGCTTGAGAAAAAGCTCCACATATGCCCACGGATCATCACTTAATACATGCAAAGAAGTGAAATTTGCATCAACAACGCCCTTGTGCATCCAAATACGACGAGAATTGATAGTTATTTGAATGGGCAAGATATACCTCCGATCAGTCGCTTAGAAGATATAGTTTTGTTAGTCCTGTCTAAGAAAAACTATCCTGCAGATGGTATATGTGAACACACTCACACGCCTTCGTCAAGAATGTCTTGACCACAGGATATAAGCAGATTCCAGAGTGAAGTGCAATATGCTCCAATAAAGTGAAATGTATAATTTAACCGTGCCGGGAGCGGCATGTAAAAAAGGCCGGAGCATTCCGCTCCGGCCTTTTATCTTGTCACCGCGCATTCCCTAGAAGGGGATTTTCGGGATGAAGCCGCCGCCATCCCTGGGCCTGCCCTTGTGCGGTTTGGGGTGCCCGTCCGGCCTGGGCCGGGGATGGGCGCGCACGCAGGCGAACGGCGAGAGATTCACCCAGCCCCTGGGGCAGTAGCAGCCGCGCCCGTCGGGACGCGGACGCCCCGGCGGGATGCAGCGGATCGTGATGATCCTGCGGCAGCCGTTGCGTCCGTCCGGTCTGTAGCCCTTCGGACAGGCGCACTTGCCATTGCGCGTGGGGAAGGCGGGCCGCTTGCAGACCACGATCCTGCGGCAGCCGTTGCGTCCGTCTGGCCTGTAGCCACGCGGACAGGCGCATTTGCCGTTGCGCGTGGGGAAGGCGGGCCGTTTGCACACCACGATCTTTCGGCAGCCGTTGCGTCCGTCCGGCCTGTAGCCACGCGGGCAGGCGCACTTGCCGTTGCGCGTGGGGAAGGCGGGCCGTTTGCACGCCACGATCTTCTCGCAGCGGCCGCGCTTCGGGTTCAGCTTCGTGCCGCGCGGGCAGGCGCAGCGCGTCGCCGAAACCTTGCGCGCCCCGCCAAAGCGGCAGACGCAGGCGCGCCCCTTGCGCACCGTGGTGCGTGCATCACACCTCGGCCCCTGGGGCACAACCACGGGCGGCCCGGCCACCGGCGGCTTGTGCGCATGGGCCTCGGCGAAGGTGGCGCAGGAAATGCCCGATTGCAGACCCAGCGCCTCGATGCCGCCCATGGCGCAGTTCTTGTTGTGCGCCGGATCATCGGCAAAGTTCGCCGGCATGGAGACCGTGACATCCAGCGCCGAGGGACTGGCCGCGTTCAGCGCCGCCCCGGAAATGGCGCAGGAAACGCCCACGTTGGCCGCCACCGGCGTCTGGCCGCATGTCCAGCCATCGGCGGAATTGGCCGGCCCGATGGCTGTCACCTGGCTTCCGGACACCTGAATGGCGTCCATCACCTCCACCTGGGCGTTGGCCGGAAGATTGGCCCCCGTCACGGTGATGGTGCAATGCGCCGTGGCTCCCGTTGGCCCCTGAACGGCGGGATCGCAGGTTTTCTGCACATCCAGCCGGGGCGCGCCTCCGCCGCCGGTATCGCCGCCGCCATCACCCCCATTGCCCACATGAGCGCAGGCGGTGTTGTTGGCCGTGTCCGTCTCCGGCAATCCGTGCGGATCGCCGGGGCGGTGCACCTCCACCGTCGCGCAGTTCTCCATGGCCACGCCCGGCGGCGCGCCCACCTCCAGCGGCGGCACCGAGCCCAGCGGCCCGTCGCTGCTCACCGTATAGGAGCACGTCAGCGTCTGCCCGGCGCTCATGCTGGGCGGAATGGCCGAAGGCGTGCAGCTCCAGCCCGCCGGGGCGCTCAGCGAGGTGAACGTGGCGTTCGGCGGCACGGTATCGGTGACGGTGATGACATCGCCCGCCTTCAGCGAACCGCTCACCTGCGCCACGTTGATGAAGAAGCGCGGCCCCTGGGCTCCGCCCGGCGTGAAGGCCTTGGAGATTTTCACATCCAGCGGTTTCTCCCCGTCCGGCGCGCCGGAGAAATCATCGCAGCTCTTTTCAGCCTCGATGGAAGCCGGAAGAGTGGAGGATTTCGCCGATTGCCGCGCCGGGAAGGCGGCCGTGGCGGCGGCGCAATTGCGGCTTTCGTCCGCGTCATGCGGCCCGGCCCACCCCACCGTCACGTTGAGGACGGAGGTGCCCCCGGCGGCCATCAGGTCATCGGCGCCGAGCGTGCAATCCACCGGCGTGCCCGCGCTGGCCGGCCATGAAGACGAACTGCATGACCACGGCTCGGAACTGGCGCTGGAATCGATCATGCCGATCATGCCAATGCCGGAAAGCATCTCGTTCACATCCACCACATAGCCAGACGGCAGGTTCTCGCCCGTCACCGTGATGGCGCATTGCGCCTCATAGGGGAAAGTCCCGCCCTTTTTCACCGGCCCGCATTCCTTTTTCACCGTCAGCTTCGGCTCCTTCGGCTCATCGCGCGGGCAGATGTCCTTCGGAATTTCCACCTTGATCCTGCTGGCGCAGCACAGATCGCTGCCTTCCGCCTTGCCCGCGCCGCTGGCCACGGCGTTGGCCAGAAGCGTCACCGTCTGCCCCTCGCTCGCCCCGCTCAGGGTGAAGGTCTGCCCCGGCAGGCTCTGCGACGGCGGCGTGACGGAAACGCCCGGCGTCAGCGAGGAGACCTCGATGCTGTCCGGCGCGAAACCAAGCGGCCCGGAGCCGTTCAGCGAGACGCTGATGACGCCATCGGCGGAGCATTTTACCTCCGGATCAAGCTTCAGGCACTGGGCCAGTTCCTCGTGCGGATTGCCCGTATCGCCCGCGCCGCCGCCATTGTCCGATGTGTCATCCTCCGGGTTGCACGGATCCTTGTCGATGCGCAAAAAGGCGTTGTCGAAATTCACCGGGTTGGACATCCGCACAACAAAGGAAAACGTCGTGCCGCGCGGCAGGCTTACCGTGCCGGTCTTGACCACCCACGGATCGGTCTTCGAATTGCCCGCCGGCAGGTTGAACGGCAGAGTGGCCAGCACCGCCCCGCCCGTGCCCGTGCCCGAACGGATGGTGATGCTGCCATCACCGCTGGCGTTGCCGCGCGTGGAGAAGGCCCCGCCGAAGGTCACCTCCGCCATTTCCCCGTCCGGGGCCTTTGGGCAGGCCTCGATCTTGAAGACCTGGTAGAAGTCGTTGGAGCCGTTGGCGATGTCCAGATAATGCTGCGGCTTGCCCGCCCCCGGCGCGGAGGCGTCCGATTCCGGGCCGTTGGAGCCATAGCTGTATCCGCCGGGGGCGGGCACCTTGACCACGTTCGGCTGGCTGCCGCCACCGACGATCCACGGCGAAATGGACCAGCCGATATTGTTGCCGAAACTGGATGGAGGATTGTCCTCGAACCCCGGATTCTGAATCAGGTTGGCCGCCTGCGCGCCACCAGCGGCAAGCGCGCAACCAGCCGCCACGGCCAGCGCGGCGAAAAATTTCTTCAAGCGATAGGTCATTTCACGCCTCCCTGTCCGCAGGTCTTCTCCGGAGCCGTCAAGGTGATCGTCGCCCGGCAACAGGTGAAGGGCTTGCCTGTGCCGGCCTCCGCCTTGTTGAAGGCGCACAGGTTGAAGGTCACCGGCTGGCCCGGCGATACGCCGGACACCGGGATCGAGGCCGAGGGCGAAAGCGCCGCCAGCGGCCCGCCGGGCAGCGAAACGCCGGTTGTCGGCGTCGTCACCTTCACCATGTCGGCGGAAAGTCCCGCCGCCGTGGAGCCGATGGAAAGCTCAAGCCCGCCCTGCCCCGTGGCCGGGTCGCAATAGGGTTTGGCCTTGACCTTCATGCATGGCGATGGATCGGGTGGCGGCCCGTCGCAGCCGTTCTCGAAGGTGCAGGAAGGGTCTTCGCTCTCTGGATAAGACCAGCCGTCCGTGGGCGGATAGTTCCACGCCGTCACATAGCCGCTATCGGGCATGCCGGCGATGGCCTGCCCGCCGATGCCGCAGCCGGGCGTGTAAATCTCCACATCGCCCATGTGGCCGCTGTCGCGCGCCCCCGCCGGGCCGCCCGCGTAGCTGGTGAAATAGCTTGCCCACGGCGGCGCGTTGAAGGGCCGCACCGGGCGCGCCGGAGAGCCCTGCAAACCGCTCACGTTCAGCGGCCCACCCAGCGCAAGCGTCTTTTTCAGCCGCTCGTTGCGCCGCAGCGCCTCGCCGGTGCTCCAGATGGAGCCCTCGCAGACCTTTGTGTTGACAAGCCCCTTTTCCGTATAGCCGTAGCCCAGGGCGATACCGCCATTGCCGTTGTGATAATCGGGCTGAAAGCCCACCGCGTATTCCTCCGGCCTGGCGATCCAGCGGCTGGGCGTCTTCGGGTCATCGGGCCGCTCCAGCCAGTAGCGCAGCACCCTGGCCTTGCGCGCCCGCGCCAGACGCGAATAGTCGTAGGAGCCCTTCTGCGCCCCCCGCTGCGCCAGGATCATCGCCCCCTCCTTCGTGAAGGTGATGTCGGAAATCTCGTCCCGCGACACCTCCCTGGGCAGCGTCAGTTCCCATTTCGCGTCACGCAGGAAGGCCCCGCTCCTTTCGTCCAGCCCGATGCTCCAGACTTCAGGCCGTCCGGCATCTCCGCGCGCCACGGCGTAGAACAGCCGCCCGCCATTCACGGCCAGCCCCCAGACGCGCCGCCCGGGCGCGGCGTAGCCCCAGGTTTCGGGATCTTCGCTGTCGAAGTCCGGAGAGGTCACATCCAGCCTGTTGGCGGGATCGAAGGGAACGGGCGCAAGCCCCGCGGCCGCGCGCCCTTCCTGGCCGTGATCAAAATGGCCCAGATCGCGCCCCTTCATGTCCAGCCGGTGGATCATGCCGGTGTCGCGGTCGGAGACGAAAAGCTGCCGGTGCGCTGCGTCAAATGCGATGTTGCCCAGCGCCGCGCCGCCGTTGCCGCGCCCGTTCAGCCGGATGACGGCGAACAGGCTCACCTTTCCCGTCTCGCCGTCCATCTTCCACACCGCGCCGGGGCCGCCGCCTTCGCCCCACTGGCCGGTCATGAACCTGGCCCCCGCCTGCCCGGCGCGGATGCGCTCGGCGTAGCCGTCGCCGTCATTGTCGGGGATTACCGCGTATATTCCGAAGGCCGATGTGGCGGTGAAATAGGCGTTGGGATGTTTCGCGTCATCCAGCGCCACGCCGAATACCAGCCCCGTCCGGGCCAGCGGAATGGCGAGCCGCTGCGGCGCGCGCCAGGCCCGTCCGTCCCAGACGTAACGCGGCGCACCAAGCGCCAGCACCTTCACCGCGGCGCCCTTCGGATCAAGCACCGTCTCGTCCAGCGGCGAAGAGCCTCTGGCGAAGTTCCGGTTGACAACCGTCCCCGGAAAGCCCGTAACGACGGCATCGGAAGCATCAAGCACGCCCGCCGCCGAAGCCGGAGCGGACAGAGACACCAGGCACCCCGCCGCAAACAGCGCGGAAACCCGGCAAGTTTGGAATCGTCGTGTTTTCATGTAAAATCATCCCGAATAAAAATATGCCCCAAAGGCACTCGCACCCGCAAGAAAACGCACAATATCGAGTGAAAACTGAACTGTAAATGAACAAAAAAATATCCATTCCATAACTCGGGATATATTATATATTTATAATATAAGATATACTATGCATGCCCATCCCTGTTGCATGAACAATATTTCCCTTGGGGAAATATGCTCCGGACATCCTTTTACGCGCGATTCTGACGGGGATGCAAAACAAACCGCTCGCCCCCTTCAAAACCCCCGCGCCCGTCACGATATAGGAAGCGGACACACCACCCCGGGCGTGCCGCCCGGAATGCAGAGGAAAACATCAGCCATGAAAACACGTCAGGAACACAAACAGGCCATCAAGGCTCTGCTCGAAACGGGCGAGGACGCGCAAAAAACGGTAAAGGACTACGCCGAGGCCGAATTCAGAAAGGCCAGAGAGGACGGAAACGTCACGGCCAAGGAAGCAAAGGACATGCTGCACGAGCTTCTCATGGGCGCGGAAGAGGCGCTCGGGGAAACCGGTTTCGAAACGAAGATCATCATCCGGGACACCATCAACGCCTTCATCTTCGTCTTCGGCGACATCCTCGAACAGACCTGGGAAGCGCTGGTCTCCTACGCGAAAAGCCTGCGCGATCTGATCGAAAAGGCCGGAGAACTGGGCAAGGAAGGGATGGAGAATCTCGAAAAGCTCATCCGCGAACACGAAGACGGCGGCAAAAAATCCGGCTGACCCGCCCTGTCAGCCGCCCCTGTGCGATCGCACCTCCTTGAGCGTATCGGCGTCAACGATCACGTAACCGATGGGCCACAGCGACAGCCCGGCCAGTTTCAGATGCGCCCAAGCAAAGGGAATGCCGATGATGGTCACCGCCAGAACCAGCGCCGTGGCCAGATGCATCAGCGCCAGCCACCATCCGGCCAGAACCAGCCAGATGATATTGCCGATGAAGCCCAGCGGCCCGCTGCCCAGATCCGCGCGCCCCGTCAGTTCGCTGCGCCGCACCGCCTTCTGGCCGAATGGCAGGAAGGTATAGATGGCGATATTGAAGGCCGCCCGCGCCCAGGGAATGCCGATGATGGTGCAGGCCATGAGCACGGAGGCCAGAAGCCAGCTCAGACCGCTCCAGATGCCGCCGAAGGCGAGCCACAGGATGTTGAGAACAACGCTTGGCAGGGACATGTAAAAAGGCTCCCGGTCATCATGATCCGCCTGCCCGGATGGCCCGGGGCGGAATGTCTCTCACATGGGTGCCCGCGCCGCATTGTCAAGCGCCCGGCGGCGAACCATACTGGCGCATTTGCATTTTTCCCGCCGGAGATGTAGCCAGAACCATGAATTCGCCCGCTTGCCAATGCGCGCCCGCGCCGCATCGGGCGCTCACCGGCCAGCCCCCGCATGCGCTGGCCGCAGAACAAGGGCCCGGGCGGTCTCATGAGTGAATGGCTGCACAGCTTCATCCAGCAGATCATCGATTTCGCCGGAAACCACCCCTCCCTCGTCGGGCTGCTGATCTTCATCTTTTCCATCAGCGAGGGGCTGGCCATCATCGGCGCCACGCTGCCCGGCGAGACCGTGTTGTTCGGCATCGCCGCGGTCGGCGGCGCGGCCGGCGTCAATCCCTGGGCGATGCTCCTGTGGGCCACCTTCGGCGCCGCCCTTGGCGACGGCATATCCTTCTGGATGGGCCGCAAATATGGCGAATCCATTACCGGCTGGCGCGTTTTCCACTCCCGCCCCGGTCTTTTGGAGCGCGGCGAGAAATACATCGGGGAGCACGGCGCGAAATCCATCGCCATCGCCCGCTTCATCCCCGTGGTGCGCTCCATCGTGCCGCTGGCGGCGGGCGTTCTGCGCATGGATGTCAAACGCTTCTATTTCGCCAACATCACCTCGGCCATCGTCTGGGCCGTGCTGCATGTCTTCCCCGCCGTCGCCATCGGCATGGCCTACAAGACCCTGGGCGAGGTCAGCGGGCGCATCGCCGCCATGGCGGTTATCGTGCTCATCACCGCCGCCGCGCTCGTCTGGCTGGTGCGCCTGACCATTCTCTGGATCGCCCCGCACTTGGCCAACGCCTATGTCCGCGCCGTCGCCGCGCTGGCCCGGCGCGATGACCGCGTCTCGCGCATGCTGGCGCGGCTGCTCGATCCTGGCCATCCGCATTTCGCCGCCCTCATCCTGTGGGGCGCGGTGCTCATCGCCGCCATCGCCGGATCGACGCGCATCCTGCAGCTGCTGCTCAGCAATGATCCCCTGCTGCGCGCCGATGTGGCGATCAACCATCTGGTGCAGGGCCTGCGCAGCGATCCGGTGGATTCCTTCATGGTCGTCATCACCGCTCTGGGCGATTTCACCCCGGTGCTGGCCGCCACCCTGGCGCTGATCGCCGTTTTGCTGATCCAGCGCGCCTGGCGGCTTGCCCTGGCGGCGGGCGGCGTCATCGCCGCGGCCAGCCTCTTCGTGCCGCTGGTCAAGTATCTGCTGCACAAGCCCCGGCCCATCGGGATTTTCACCGGCGCCAGCGCCTACAGCTTCCCCAGCGGCCACACCACCATGACGGCGGTGCTCTCCGGCGTGCTCGCCGTTCTGCTGTCGCGCGGGCTGGGGGCGCGCTGCAAGACGGCCATCTTTTCCGCCGCCGCCCTGTGGGCCGCAATGGTGGGCGCATCGCGCATCTATCTGTCGGCCCACTGGCCATCGGACGTCATCGGCGGACTGCTCTTCGGCACTGTCCTGACGGCCATCTTCGCCCTGCTGCTGACTCAGTTCAGGCCGCGCCCATACAGCCGCACGGCCCTCGCCGGCGCCGTTTTGCTCACCATGACCGCCGTTGGCGGCTATCACGCCGCGACGAGCTACAAGACGGCCCTCATGCGCTACGCGCCGCACGTCACGCTGCATGAAATGGCCCTGCAATCCTGGCTGGACGGTGGCTGGCGCGCATTGCCGGGCCGCCGCATCGACATCGGCGGCGAGAGCAAGGAGCCGCTGGCCATCCAGCTGGCCGGCTCTCCCGCCGCCCTGGCCCCGCTGCTGGAGAAACAGGGCTGGCGCAAGGAAAGACCCTTCACATGGACGGACGGGCTGTGGCTGCTGTCGCCCAACGCGCGCCTGTTCAACACCCCGCCCCTGCCCATCCTGCATAATGGCCGTCTGCCCGCCATGACCTACGTCCATGCGGCGGGCGGCAAAACCAGCGCCACGCGGGCCCGCCTCGTGCTGCGCTTCTGGCGCTCGGACCGCATGCTCGTGCGCGGCGGCATAAAATGGCCGCTCTATCTCGGCTCCGTGCTCATGGAGCGTTTCGAGCGTCCCGTCTCCTGGATCGCATACATGAAGGAAACACCCCCGCCCGCACCCCTGCCCGCCAGCCTGAAAAACCTGAAAGACCCCTCGGGCCACATCAGCACGCGCCTCGCCGCGCCGGCCGGCCCTCTCCTCGTCTGGCGGGCAGGGGTGCGGG
>JALUFY010000297.1 GCA_027051995.1 Hyphomicrobiales bacterium | reverse complement strand
GGACGAGGAAGCACCCATCTTCCAGGTGGCCACCTACGGGCTGGTGGCCGATCTCTTCCAGGCGCTGCCGGAGCTGGAAGCGGCGCTGGATGCGCAAGGCTCCTGAGCGGAGGCGGCGGCCTGGCCCATGAAACATTGCCGCCTTGCCGCCCGGGCGCGGGCGATATAGACTTGTCATTCAGGGTATCGCACAAAAACAGCACAGGGCTTTCCGTCATGGACATTCGCAAGGTTGGCATTATCGGCGCGGGCCAGATGGGCAACGGCATCGCCCATGTCTGCGCGCTGTCGGGATATGACGTTCTGATTTACGACATCTCGGCGGAGAGCCTGAAAAACGCCCTGGCGACCATCAACGGCAACATGGCCCGTCAGGTGAAGAAGGAGATCATCACCGAGGACGAGCGCATCGCGGCGCTGGAGCGCATCCGCCCGGTGGAGGACATGGCCGATTTCTCCGATTGCGATCTGGTGATCGAGGCGGCGGCGGAGGACGAGGACGTCAAGCGGAGCATTTTCACCGCGCTCTGCCCGCATCTGAAGCCCGGCGCGCTGATCGGCACCAATACCTCGTCATTGTCCATAACCCGGCTGGCGGCGGCCACGGACAGGCCGGAAAAGTTCATGGGCGTGCATTTCATGAACCCGGTGCCGCTGATGGAGCTGGTGGAGCTGATTCGCGGCATCGCCACGGACGAGGAGACCTTCCAGACGATCAAGGCCTTCGCCGATTCGCTGGGCAAGACCACGTCCGTCGCGGAGGATTTCCCGGCCTTCATCGTCAACCGCATCCTTTTGCCGATGATCAACGAGGCGGTCTATACGCTCTATGAGGGCGTGGGCAACGTGGAGGCCATCGACACGGCCATGAAGCTGGGGGCGCATCATCCCATGGGGCCGCTGGAGCTGGCCGACTTCATCGGCCTGGATACCTGTCTGTCCGTCATGCAGGTGCTCTACGAAGGCCTGGCGGATTCCAAATACCGCCCCTGCCCGCTGCTGGTGAAATACGTCGAGGCCGGCTGGCTGGGCCGCAAGACGGGCCGGGGCTTCTATGACTATCGCGGCGGCGAGCCCGTGCCGACGCGCTAGGCTGGTCATATCAGGGGTTTCGCGGAGCCTGCCAGCACCGGAAAATGTCTTTGCAGCAGAAAACCTGATGGAAGATGGATTGTTACGGCATTTTCCAGCGGTTCATATGTATTCTCCTGTTGTCACCGGACTTTGTCATCTCCCCGAAGGCGGAGATCCAAGTGTGACTTCCGGCTTGCATGGAAATGGCGGCTGAAACAATGATGCGCAACAGGAGATTCGGTCTTGTTGTCCACGACATTCGGAGATTCACACTTGGGTTCCCGCTTTCGCGGGAACGACGTGTGAGAGGATGAGCTGAAACGCCCCCTGAATTTATCAGAAAAGGGCAGGTTCCCGTATTTTCTTCATATCGCAGGTCACGGAAAAAATTTCCCCGGGCACTGCCGTGCTTGTCAAGAGAGCGGCGCATGATTCGGAATCGCGCCCGCGTCTCAGATGTCCGCCAGCGCCTTGGGCAGGGGCAGGCTGTTTTGCATGCAGGCGGCCTCAACGGCGTTGCGCAGCAGCATGGCGATGGTCATGGGGCCGACGCCGCCGGGCACCGGGGTGATGGCTCCGGCCACCTCTGCGGCTCCGGCGAAGTCCACATCGCCAACAAGGCGGGTCTTGCCTTCTTCCTCCGCCGGGATGCGGTTGATGCCCACGTCGATCACCGTCGCGCCGGGCTTGATCCAGTCCGCCTTGACCATTCGCGGGCGGCCCACGGCGGCCACTAGGATATCGGCGCGGCGCGCCACGTCCGGCAGATCGCGGGTGCGCGAATGGGCGATGGTGACGGTGCAGTTCTCGTTCAGCAGAAGCTGGCCCAGCGGCTTTCCGACGATGTTGGAGCGGCCGATGATGACGGCCTCCAGGCCGGTGAGGTCATCCCGGGCCTGTCTGGCCAGCAGCACGCAGCCGCGCGGCGTGCAGGGCACGAGGGCCTTCTGGCCGGTCATGAGCCGCCCGGCGTTGATGACGTGAAAGCCGTCCACGTCCTTGTCCGGGGCGATGGCGTTGATGACCTTCTCCGTATCAATGTGCCCGGGCAGGGGCAGCTGCACGAGAATACCGTGCACGTCCGGGTTTTCATTGAGTGCGCGCACGCGGGCCAGCAGCTCGTCCTCCGTGGCGTCTGCGGGCATAAGGTATTCCAGCGATTTCATGCCCGCTTCCGTGGTGCGCCTGCCCTTGGCGCGCACATAGACGCGCGAGGCGGGATCATCGCCCACCAGCACCACGGCCAGGCCGGGTGTGAGGCCGTGCTTGCGCTTGAGCTCTTCCACGGCTTCGGAAACCTTGTCCAGCACACGGGCGGCCAGCGCCTTGCCGTCGATGATTTGCGCGCTCATTGTTCCGCGTCCTTGTCTTCATATTTGCGCACGATGTCCTCCAGACGCTCCAGCGCATGCTCGAAGGGCGGAGGGATCTTGAAGACCTTGGTGCGCGATGTCTCGCCGATGGCCACGGAAATGGCCGATTTCGGCACCTTCAGCGCCTTGGACAGAATGGCGATGGCGGCCTTGTTGGCCTTGCCCTTCTCCGGCGGCACTGAGACATAGAGCCCGAGGGCGGGCGCGCCGTCCGCGCCGGTGTAGATGCCGCCGATGCCGTTCTTGCGGGCGTTCGGCGTCAGGCGCACATGCACCATGAGGTGTTCCTTGACGATCTCCCAGGGTTTGCCGCGCATGGGTGATGTGTCCCCCTGTTTCAGGCGATGTAGTTGACATAGGCCCAGATGATGAGCCGTTGCAGGAAGATGATGCCCAGAAGGGCGATCATGGGCGAAAGATCGAGCCCGCCCAGATCGGGCAGGAAGCGGCGGATGCGCCCCAGCACGGGCTCGACGAGGCGCGAGAGGCCATAGAGCACCTGATGGACGAACTGGTTGTGCGGATTGACGACGTTGAAGGCGATCAGCCAGCTGGCCACCACCCAGATGATGATGATCCAGAAATAGATGTCCAGGGCGGTGAGAATCAGCCACAGGAAGGGATTGCTGCTCATGGGCCTTGCGCTCCGCTGGTTGCATGTTCGCCTTTGCAGGCCAGATGTAGCCCTCCCCCCCGGCCAGCGCAAGGCGGGCGGCGGCGCTTTTTTTGCGTCTGGCCCGCTCATGTGCTTGACTCGCCGAGCGGCGCGGCCTAGATGAAGCCCCACACGGGGCCGTAGCTCAGTTGGGAGAGCGCAGCGTTCGCAATGCTGAGGTCAGGGGTTCGATTCCCCTCGGCTCCACCAGATCCCCTGAAAATCTGCATGCAGCGCGACGGAATCCCGCCGTCTCCCGCGTATTACGGGACGGAGCAGAGCGTGACGCCTGCGTCATGATGATGCTGCGGACGGGCGGCCGCATGGCGGCTTGCCGGGATGAAAAAACACTGATAAACTAGCAATCTATTACTTGTTTGAGGAACTCCCATGCTGCGCAAACTGCTTTTCATCCCGCCCCTGATCATCGGCGCCGGTGTTCTGGCGTATGTCGTCAAGAACCGGCCCGCGCCCGAACGGATGCCGCCGGCCGAGGAGGCGCGCGCGGTGCGCGTGATCGAGGTGAGGCCGGTCACGCTGATTCCCCGGGTGCGCGGCTTCGGCACGGTGCGCCCGGACAGGGTGTGGAACGCCATCGCCCAGGTGAGCGGCAAGGTGATTTTTGTTCATCCACGCCTGAAAAAGGGCGAAATCATCGAGGCGGGCGAGGAAATCATCACCATCGCCCCGGATGACTACAAACTGGCGGTGGCCAGGGCCGAATCCTCCATCCGCACGGCGCAGGCCAAACTGGCGGAGCTTGAGGTGACGCGGGAGAACACGCGCGGCCTTCTGGAGCTGGAGAAGAACGCGCTCGGCATCGCCAGGAAGGATTACGAGCGCAAGAAGGTCCTGAAAGAAAAGGGAACCATTCCCGCCACGGTTCTGGAGCAGGCCCTGAGGGCGCTCATTTCGCAGCGCAAGCTGGTGGCGAATCTGGAAAATGCCCTGCGGCTCATCCCGGCGCAGAAGAAGGAGCTGAATGAGCAGCTCGCTTCCTACCGCACTCAGCTGGCCACGGCGAAGCTCAATCTGGCGCGCACCCATATCCGCATGCCTTTCAGGGGGCGGATTTCGCAGGTGGCGGCGGAAGTCATGCAGTTCGCGCCCGCCGGCCGCCAGCTGGCCGCCGCGGACAGCATCAAGGCCGCCGAGGTGGAGGCGCAATATCCCCTGAGCCGCCTGCGCGCCCTGGCAGCCCTGGCTTCCGGCCATGCCGCCGTGACCTCGCCCGCGCCGGGGAGATTCCGCGAACTGATCCGCGAGCTGGGGCTTTCGGTGGAAATCCGGCTGAACGACAGCCCCGGCGGGGTTGTCTGGAAAGGGCGTTTCGCGCGCATGTCCGACACGGCGGATCCCAAGACCCGCACCATGGGCGTCATCGGCGTGGTGGATGATCCTTACGCGGGCGTCGCGCCGGGGTCGCGCCCGCCGCTGACCAAGGGCATGTTCGTGCGCATGGATGTTCTGGCCCGTCCGGTGAAGGGCGCGCTGGCCATTCCCCGCGCCGCCGTGCATGGCGGCAAGGTCTTCATCGCTACGGACGGAAACCGTCTGGCCGTCCGCCCGGTGACGGTGGCCGCGGGAATGGGAGATCTGGTGGTCATAAGGAGCGGTCTGAAGGCGGGCGAGAAGATCGTTCTCTCCGATCTCGCGCCGGCGCTCGAGGGGCAGCTGCTGAAAACGTCCCTGGATGAGCGGATGATGCGCACAGTGGCCGCGGAAGCCGCCGGGAGCGCGGCGGAATGAAAAGCATCGTCCGTTATTTCGTCACGCATCCGACGATCGCCAACCTTTTGATGCTGGCCATAGCCGCCGCCGGACTGTTGGCGCTGCCCTCCATGCAGCGCGCGACCTTTCCGCGCATCGAACCGCGCTATGTGGAGGTGGTCACGGCCTGGCCCGGGGCGCGCGCGGAGGATGTCGAGCAGGCCATCTGCCAGCGCATCGAGGACGCTGTGCACAATGTGGACAATGTGCATGAAATCACCTGCTCCGCCATGGAGAACGTGGCGCGCGCCAAGGTGGAGATGAGCGAGGGCGCGGATTTTCAGAAGTTCACTTCCGACCTGAAGACGGAGGTGGAGGCGATCGACGATTTCCCCCCTCTGGTGGAGAAACCCGTCATCCGTCAGCTGGGCACGCGCGATTTCGTCACCTCGGTGGCGCTGAGCGCGCCGGCGGCCTCGCCGGTGGATCTGAAGCTGCTGGCCGAGGACATCAAGGACCGCATGGAGCGCACGGGAAAGATCCCGAAGGTGACGGTGCGCGGGTTCTCGACGCATCAGATCCGCATAGCGCTGGACGCGGACAAGCTGCGCGCCCTGGGCCTTTCGGCGTTCGATGTGGCCAACGCCATCCGCCGCGCCAGCCTCGACATGCCCGCGGGCGAGCTGAAGACGCGGGACGGCGATATTCTCATCCGGTATGCGGATGAGGGAAAAAGGCCGTTCGCCTATGAAAAGGCCGCCGTGGCCGCCAGTCCGGAAGGGGGCGTCATCCGGCTGGGCGACATCGCCAGGATCACGGACCGTTTCGAACTGGACGAGGAGAAATACCGGTTCAACGGCAAGCGCGCCGCCATTCTGGATGTCACAAAGACGCCGCGGGATGACGTCCTGAAGGTGTTCGACGCCGTCAAGGCCTTCATCGCGGATGAGAAGGCCCGCCTGCCGAAGGGCGTGGTGATGACCATCACCAATGATCAGGCCTCAAGCGTGCGCGACCGGCTGCAACTGATCCTGACCAACTCCGTGCAGGGGCTGGCGCTGGTGTTCGGCGCGTTGTGGCTGTTTTTCGGCCTGCGCTATTCCTTCTGGGTGGCCATGGGCCTGCCGGTATCGTTCCTGGGCGGGGCTCTTTTGATGGTCTGGGGCGGCATGACCATCAACATGATGACCATGGTGGGGCTGCTCATCGTCATCGGCCTGCTGATGGACGACGCCATCGTCATTTCCGAAAACATCGCGGCGCAGCGGGCGAAGGGCAAAAGCCCGGTGCGCGCCGCCGTGGACGGCGTGTATCAGGTGCTGCCCTCGGTTTTCGCTTCTTTCCTCACCACGGCGGTGATCTTCGGCTCGCTGGCCTTTCTGAAAGGCGATCTGGGGCAGATCCTGCGGGTCATTCCCATCGTCATGCTGTTCGTTCTGGCGGTGTCGCTCATCGAGGCCTTTCTCATCCTGCCGCACCACCTTCTGCACACCATGGAGAAGGCCGGCGGGGCACGGATGGGCGGGCGGTTTCAGCGCTGGATGAACGGCAAGCTGGAGGCCTTCAGCATCAAGGTGGTGGAGCCGGCGGCGCGTTTCGCCGTCAACTGGCGCTATTTCACTTTTGGTTTCGCCGCAATGCTGTTTCTTCTCGCCGTGGCGGCCATGGCCGGCGGCAAGGTGAAGTTCGAGGCCTTTCCCAATCTGGACGGCAACACCATCACGGCGCGCATCCTGCTGCCCGCGGGCTCGCCGCTGGCGCTGACGGAAAAGACGGTGAAGCGGACGATCGCCGCCCTGAACGAAATCAACCGCGAGGAAAAGCCGCGCCAGCCGGGCGGGCGGGATCTGGTGAAAAACGTCGCGGTGGAATACAACCGCAACGACACGGCGGGCGAAACCGGGCCGCACGTGGCCACCATCACCGCCGATCTGCTGGACGCCGAAATCCGCACCCTGCGCATCGAGGACATTCTTGCCAGATGGCGCGAGAAAACGAAGGACATGCCCGATGTGGTGTGGATCCGTTTCGCGGAAACGAAAATCGGCCCGGCCGGGCTGGACATCGAAATCCGCCTGCAGGGGGATGATCTGAAACAGCTCAAGGCCGCTTCGGGCGAGCTGATGGCCTGGCTGAAGGGTTATGAGGGCGCGGTGGACATTTCCGATGATCTGCGCCCCGGCAAGCCCGAGGCGCGGGTGCGCGTCAAGCCCGGCGCGCGGGTTCTCGGCGTGGATGGCGGGATGGTGGCCGATCAGCTGCGCGCGGCCTTCCATTCCATCACCGTCAACACCATTCAGCGTGACGGGGAAACCATCGACATCGATGTGCGTCTGGGCCCGGGCGGCCGTGATTCGCTCGATGATCTGGACAATTTCGACATCACGCTGCCCGGCGGCCGCCTGGCGCCGCTGAAGACGGTGGCGGACGTAATCATGGACAGGGGCTATTCGCGCATTTCGCGCGTCAACGGCCAGCGCACCGTCACCATCACCGGCGACGTGGATACCCGCATCGCCAACGCCAACGAGATCGTCAGCGGCGCGATGCGTGATTTCGCGCCGAAGCTGATGGAGAAATATCCCGGCGTGAAAATCAGCCTTCAGGGCGCCGACAGAAAGGCGCGCAAGACGCAGAAATCCATCCTGTCGGGCTTCGTCATCGGCATCATCGGCATCTATCTGCTGCTGTCGTTCCAGTTCCGCAGCTATGTCGAGCCGGTGGTCGTCATGTCCATCATTCCCTTCGCCTTCGTTGGCGCCATTGGCGGGCATCTCCTCATGGGGCTGGATTTCTCCATGCCCTCGCTGCTGGGGCTGGTGGCGCTGGCCGGCGTGGTGGTCAACAACTCCATCCTGCTGGTGAACTTCATCAAGCATTATCATGGCGAGACGGCGAACGTGCGCGAGGCCGCGCCGCTGGCCGCGCGGGCGCGCTTCCGGGCCATCATGCTGACGTCTCTGACCACTTTCGCGGGGCTGCTGCCGATCCTCACCGAGCGCAGTTTGCAGGCGCAAATTCTCACCCCCCTGGTGTCTTCGCTGGCCTTCGGGCTTCTGGCATCCACCTTCCTGGTGCTGCTGGTGGTGCCGTCCGTCTACGCCATACTGGATGATTTCGGGCTGGCGCGGCTGGACGAGCCGGAGGCGGATGAAGAGAAAACCGCCTGAAGGACGCCGCTTTTGCGGCATTCCGGAATGCCGGGCATGAAAAAAGACCGCGCCGGGTTCATGGGCGCGGTCTTTCGATGTCCTGTTCCGCGATCAGCGGGCTGGAGCCTGTTCTAGCGGCGTTTCTTGCCGGAGCTGGGCAGAAGGCCCTCGCGCTGAAGCTTCTTGCGGGCGAGCTTGCGGGCGCGGCGGATGGCCTCGGCCTTTTCGCGGGCGCGCTTCTCCGAAGGCTTCTCGTAGAAGGCGCGGAGCTTCATCTCGCGGAAGATGCCTTCGCGCTGCATCTTCTTCTTCAGCGCCTTGAGAGCCTGATCGACATTGTTGTCGCGAACGATTACCTGCACGTCTGTTTCACCTGTCTTTCGGGTTTGCGGTTTGTCTCGGGGCGTTCTCGCGGGGGGCCGGCCCGGACGCGGAAACGCAAAATCCTGTTGCAAGAGGCCAGGCCCCTTGCAAGGCGTGGCCTCCAATATCATGAAAGGCCGCGCGCTGTCGAGGGGATAATGGCCGCCGCGCGCGGTTTCAGCGGCGTTTCAGGCGGTTGACGTGGCCCATCTTGCGCCCCGGGCGGATTTCGCGTTTGCCGTAGAGATGCACGCATGTGCCCGGCTCGGCGGCGAGGGCGGGCCAGGCGAGCGCCTCGTCGCCCAGCAGATTGGTCATCCGGCAGTCGGAATGGCGGCGGACATCGCCCAGCGGCCAGCCGGCGATGGCGCGGATGTGCTGCTCGAACTGGTCCGTGACGCAGGCGTCCTGCGTCCAGTGGCCGGAATTGTGGACGCGCGGGGCGATCTCGTTGACCACCAGATGCTCGCCGTCATCGTCGCGGATGACGAACAGCTCCACGGCCAGCACGCCTTCGTATTCCAGCGCATCGGCGATGGCTTGCGCCATGCGGCGGGCCTTGCCTTGCGTCTCCTTTCTCAGGCCGCAGGGCACGGTGGATGTGCGCAGGATGTGGTTCTCATGCACGTTGAGGGGCATGTCATAGGCGGCGAACTCTCCGGCGGCGTTGCGCGCGGCGATGATGGAGACTTCGCAGGCGAAATCCACGAAACCCTCCAGGATGCAGGGGGCCTCGCCCAGCTCCTCCCAGGCGGCCAGCACGGCGTCTCCCGAGGCCGTCATCTTCTGGCCCTTGCCGTCATAGCCGAAGCGGCGGGTCTTGAGCACGGCGGGCGTGCCCGTCATGCCCGCCGCGATGGCGGCGGAGGCGGCGTCATGCACATCCGCGAAAGGGGTCACGGGCAGGCCGAGTTTGGCGATGAAGGTCTTTTCGCTCAGCCTGTCCTGGGTGATCTCCAGAGCCTTTTTCGAGGGCTTCAGCGGTTTGCGCCGGGCGAGAAAATCAACGGCGGCGGCGGGGATGTTCTCGAATTCGTAGGTGATGACGTCCACCGCCGCGGCGAAGGCGGAAAGCTCCGGTTCGTCCTCGTAGGGGGCGCAGGTGTGGGCGGCGGCCACGCCGAAGGCGGGATTGTCTCCCGGCGGGGCGTAGATGTGCGTTTTGATCCCCAGGCGCGCGGCGGCCAGCGCCAGCATGCGGCCCAGCTGGCCGCCGCCGAGAATGCCGATAACTCCGCCGGGGGTGAGCGG
>JALUFY010000296.1:7456-9608 GCA_027051995.1 Hyphomicrobiales bacterium | reverse complement strand
CTTTCGCCCTGCGCGTTCCATTCCTCCGCCACAGCGCGCGCCAGCGCCCGCGTTGGCAATTCCAGCGGCGCTTTCAGCGGCGTGCGCAGCGCCCGCCCGTCCAGCGCGATGGAAAAGGGCGCGGCTTCGCCCTCCACCGACGCCTTCTCGTAGAAGCGCCTGGGCATGGGCCGCTCGAAGCGGTCTTTCGTCAGCCGGTCAAGCTCTTCCTGGCTCAGTTCGATTTTCCCGCGATCATCGCTCATGGCCGCGCCTCGTGCGGAATCAGTTTGTCAACAAGACCTGGTATCTCGCTGAAGGATTTGGCGATTTTCACAGCGCCCGCCCCGGTGAGCTCTTCCGCCTCATGATAGCCCCAGGCCACGCCAAGGCCCGCCGCGCCCGCGTTTTTCGCCATCAGCATGTCGTGCGAGGTATCGCCGATGAGCATGGTTTGCGCCGCCTCCGCGCCGGTTTCCGCCATGGCCCGCAGCACCATGCCCGGATGCGGCTTGGAGGGCGCGTCATCCGCCGTCTGCGTGGTGACGAAATAGTCCCGCAGACCGAAACGCTCCAGCAGCACATCCAGCCCCCGCCGCGCCTTGCCCGTGGCCACGCCGAGCAGAACGTCATCGCGCCCATGCAGCGCCCGGATGGCCTCCAGCGCGCCGGGAAACAGCGGCTCGTGAAAATCCGGCCGCTGGCGCAGGGCGAAAAAGGCTTCCCGGTAGGCTTGCGACAGCGCCTCGTGCACCTCCGGCCCGGCTTCCGGAGCCAGCGGAACCATGGCCTCGGGCAATGACAGGCCGATCACCTTTCGGGTTTCGTCATCGCCGGGGTAGGGCGCGCCCACCGCCGCGAAGGCCTCGCGCATGGCCGCCGCGATGTTGTGATGGCTGTCCACCAGCGTGCCGTCGCAATCGAAGAGGATGAGTTTCATCGGCCGCTCCCCGCGAGGAATGAATGGGCGGTTTGCCTGACACGCCGCCACACCCATGTCAAGCCGCCCGCTCGGAGAGACGCCATCGCGGCTGTCATGCGCCATCCGGCACAATGCAAGGACGGCTTCCTGTCCGCACGCGCCGTCATCGCTGGGCTTGTCCCGGCGATCCAGGGCGGCAGGCGCATGTGCTTGCGGCTCTGGATGCCCGGCACGAGGTGTTCAGCCCGGAGACATGGCTGACAGGTGTTCGGGCTGAACAACAAGCCCGGCAATGACGAGGGAACTGAAAGAAAGCGGAGGTCACCGCGAAACTGAAGCAAGGCGCGAGCCCTTCCTGCCTCAACAATCCGCGCAAATGTCTCCATCATCCATGCCATCGTCATAGCGGTGGGGATCGAAACCCAGCAGCCTGAAGGTGCGGATCATGTGCTCCGGCAGGGGCGCGGTGATGTCCAGCTGGCCGCCGCGCGGATGGGGAAAGGCGATGCGCCGCGCATGAAGATGCAGCCGCGCCTCAACGTCATCGGGCAGCCCGGCGGCCCCGTCATACTTCATATCGCCGAAAATCGGATGGCCGATGAAGGCCATGTGGGCGCGCAGCTGGTGCTGGCGGCCCGTGACCGGCTTCAGCGACACCCAGGAGGCCACCGGCGCGGCCTTGTCCACCACCGAATAATAGGTCACGGCCTTCTGCCCCGTCTCGCCGCGCCGCGCCGGGCGCACCCGCTCGCCCTCGCGCGTCATGGCCTTGATCAGGCTCATGCCGATGCGCCCCTGCGCCGGTTTCGGCGCCCCCGGCACGACGGCCCAGTAGATCTTGCGCACGGCGCGCGAGGCGAAGAGCTTGCCCAGCTTCGCAGCCACGCCGCGTTTCCTGGCGATCACCAGCGCCCCGGAGGTGTCCCGGTCCAGCCGGTGGACAAGGCGCGGCCGCTCGCCGTAGGTGCTCTCCAGCGCCGCCAGATAGCGGTCGAGATGCTCGCTGGTCTTCGAGCCGCCCTGCACGGCCAGCCCGGAAGGCTTGTTGAGCACCAGAATGTCCGCGTCCTCGTGCAGGATGAGCGAGTCGAAAAAGCGCCGTTCCTCATCGCTCAGCGGCCGGGGCCGGGCGCGCCCGGGTTTGCGCCCGCGCATGTCCTCCGGCAGTGGCGGAACGCGGATGACATCGCCCGCGTTCAGTCTTTGCGCCGGCTTGGCCCGCCTGCCGTTGACCCGCGCCTCGCCCTTGCG
>JALUFY010000296.1:0-7446 GCA_027051995.1 Hyphomicrobiales bacterium | reverse complement strand
GGGTGACGCCGCTCATGGCGCGTATATGGCGCGCATCAGCGCCATGCCGGCGAAAATGGCGATCAGCGAAAGCCCCACCGTGCCCAGCCCGTAGGCCGCCGCGACGAACGGATGCTTGCGCTCGTAGAGAACGGCGAAATCCAGCGAGAAGGCCGACAATGTGGTGAAGCCGCCCAGAACGCCGGTGGTCAGAAAGGCCCGCATCTCCTGCGAGGCCGACCATTTCAGCGCCATGAAGGTGATCAGCGCCCCCATGGCGAAGGAGCCGAGCACATTGACCGCCACCGTGCCCCAGGGAAATTCATGCCCCAGCGTCCGCGTGGCCAGAACCGTGACCATGTAGCGCGACGCCGCGCCAATGGCCCCGCCCGCGGCCACGGATGAAATCATAGCAGGAGTCATGGTGATCGTAAGGCTCTGGAAAGTTTGCTGCCCGGGCCGCCGCATCCGTCGCGCGGCCAGCCCCTGACTAGGCCATCGCGCGCCAAATGGCAAGCGGCGGCTTGCTCTCCTCATCAAGGGCTGTTTCCGCGGCCCGCGGCCATTTCCCCATGAAACCGAGTAACTGGATAAGAAATAATACCAATGGACTGCTATTTGGACGAAAGTCATGGAGACATGTCTATACCGCCGGCGGACTGGCGCGTGTTAAGACCGAATATCAATTAGCAAAGGTTGCAGAGAGTTTGCAATTTCCATGAGGGGAACAAGGTAATGCGGGTCGAAATCATGGCGTCCAGCAAGAATGGAAAGAAACAGACAATGGACACAAAAAAGGACGAACTTGAATACATCGCGCGCATGAGCGAGGAAATGGCCCGCATGGCCGCCCGGTGCGACAAGAAATTCATCGCCTATCTGTTGTCCATGGTGGCTCTGGCGGCGCGCGAGGAACACATGAAAAACCCCTGCGCCAATGATGTAAAGCCGCGCCCGGCCAAAAAGGCCTGACCGGCCGCTCGCGCCGCCCCTTTGCGCCTGGCCCGTCACTCCCCATATGAACAGGAAGGGGAGAGGGAAAATATACGGAAAGGACGGCGCCATGCTTGAATATCACGAACACGATGCTCAGGACGTTATCGAGCTGATCGTCAACGGCCGGGTTGAGCGCGCTCAATACGAGGCCATTCGCGGCAAGACCGAGCGGTTCATCGCCCGCCGGGGCCGCGCCCGCCTTCTGGAAGTCGTCGAGGACATCGGCCCCGTCGATCCGGCTGTTCTGTGGGAGGACACGGCCTTCGCCTTCCGCCACTGGGACGATTTCTCGCGCATCGCCGTGGTCACGAAGGAGAAATGGCTCTCCGCCGTTCTCGCCGCCTTGCAGGCCATTTTCGCCGGAGACGTGAAGGCCTTCACCCTTGACCAGTGCGAGGAAGCATGGAACTGGTTGACCGAACACGCGGTTGACAAGGATGGCGAGCCGGTTTGCCACAAGAAGCGCGCCACCTGAGGTGCGCGGGCGCCAGCAGACGCCGCCGTCTCCCGCCAGCCGGATAGCAAAGGGAGATGGCCATGAAGCTCTATATCGGAAACCGCAATTATTCATCCTGGTCGCTGCGCCCGTGGATCGCCATGCGCGCCGCCGGGGTGGACTTCGATGAAGAGGTCATCCCCTTCGGCGAGGGTATGGGCACGCCCGCCTACCGGGGCACCCCGCGCCTGGCCGAAGTCTCGCCCACGGCGAAAGTGCCCGTGCTGCATCATGACGGCCTCGTTCTGGCCGAGAGCCTGGCCATTTTGGAATACATCGCCGATCTTTTTCCGCGAAAAGGCCTGTGGCCGGAAGATGCCGGGGCGCGCGCCCGCGCCCGCGCCATGGCCGCCGAAATGCACGCCGGCTTCCCCGCGCTGCGCGGCGAGTGCGGCATGAACATGCGCCGCCCTGTGGCCAAAAGGCAGGTTTCCGCCGCCGTTCTGAAGGATGTTGCCCGCATTTGCGATATCTGGGAGCAGGCCTTGCGGGAATCAGGCGGCCCGTTCCTCTTCGGCGGAACATTCGGCAACGCCGACGCCATGTTCGCCCCCGTGGTCAGCCGCTTCCATGTCTATGACCTGCCGCGCCCGCCCGCCGCGCAGGCCTACATGGATGCCGTCATGGCGCTGCCCGCCTGGCGGGAATGGGAAGGCAAGGCCCGGGCCGAGCCGTGGGTGATCGAGGCTTACGAGGACTGACCATGGCCGGCGGCCGCCCGCCGCCGGAAAACGCCGGACAAGGCTCTTTAACCCCCTTGCCATGAAGGGCCGGGCGAGTCACAAGAGGGCAGTTTTTCTCGCCATTCAATCGGGGATTCTTCGACATGCGCTTCCTGATGGCCCTCCTTGCGGGGATGTCCGCTTTCGTCATGGCCGCGCCCGCCGCTTTCGCCTCAGCGGAAAGCGAGGCCGCCCAGGCCCAGATGCTGGATCTCACCAGCAATATCTATGGCGTCATCGCCCTGTTGGTCTTCCTCATCGCCTACATGCTGGTGATCTTCGAGGAAGCCACGCACATGCGCAAGTCAAAGCCGGTCATGCTGGCCGGCGGCATCATCTGGTTCCTCATCGGGCTGGCCTATCTTGGCTCCGGCAAGCAGGAGCTGGTTTCCGCCGTGGCCAAGCACACCATGCTGGAATACGGCGAGTTGTTCCTCTTTCTTCTGGTCGCCATCACCTATGTGAACACCCTGGAGGAGCGCCGCGTCTTCGTCGCCCTGCGCGAAAAGCTCATCTCCCTTGGCCTGAGCTACCGCAAGCTATTCTGGCTGACGGGCTTCATCGCCTTCTTTCTCTCGCCCCTGCTGGACAACCTGACCACCTCCCTGGTGCTTGGCGCCGTGGTCATGGCCGTGGGTGTGAAGAACCCGGCCTTCATCGCCCTGGCCTGCATCAATGTCGTGGTGGCCGCCAACGCCGGCGGCGCCTATTCGCCCTTTGGCGACATCACCACCCTCATGGTCTGGCAGAAGGGCAAGCTGGAGTTCACCGAGTTCTTCGCCCTCTTCATCCCCTCGCTGGTCAATTTCGTCGTTCCCGCCGCCATCATGCATTTTGCTGTGCCCAAGGTGACGCCCAAGGCGGGGGAGGGCGAGGCCCGCATGAAGCCGGGCGCATGGGCGGTGATCGCGCTGTTCGCCGCCACCATCGTCACGGCGGTCAGCTACCGCAACTTCCTGCATCTTCCGCCCGCGCTCGGCATGATGACCGGCCTGGGCTATCTGGCCATGTTCAGCTACTTCTTCAAGATGCGCGTCACCCGCCGCAAGCTGGAGAACCGCGACGACATCCTGCTTGATTCCTTCAAGGTCATGGAGCGGGTGGAATGGGACACCCTGCTGTTCTTCTTCGGCATCATCTTCGCCGTCGGCGGGTTGGGCGTCATCGGCTATCTGGCCAAGATGAGCCAGGCGCTCTATGTCGGCATGGGCCCCACGGCGGCCAACACCATCATCGGCGCTCTCTCCGCCATTGTGGACAACATCCCGCTGATGTTCGCCGTGCTGACCATGGATCCGTCCATGTCGGACGGCCAGTGGCTGCTGATTACGCTCACCGCCGGCGTCGGCGGCTCGATGCTCTCCATCGGCTCGGCCGCCGGCGTGGCCCTCATGGGCGTCGGCAAGGAGCATTACACCTTCTTCAAGCACCTGAAATGGAGCTGGGCCGTGGCCCTTGGCTATGCCGCATCCATCCTCACACACATGTGGTTGAATGCGGATCTGTTCACACGCGGCGTTGAGGCCTTGAGCCATTGAGGCCTGAGGGCTTCAGGGCCATAATGGCGGCATGATCCCGTCAGAATGGAGCTCGCGCCATGCCCTGTGAAACCCTCGCCCTGCCACCTTTTTCTCCCGGAACGGCTCATGCGATCACCCTGTGCCGCTTTGGCCGGGCGGGGCAGGGGCGCAAAGCCTACGTTCAGGCCTCCACCCACGCAGATGAAATCCCCGCCATGCTCTGCGCCCAGCACCTGCGCGCCCTGCTGGAGGAGGCTGAAAGGCTGGGAAACATCATCGGTGAGATCGTTCTCGTTCCGGCGGCCAATCCCATTGGTCTTGCGCAAATGCTGCTGGATCATCACATGGGCCGCCACCATCTGCCATCGGGGCGCAACTTCAACCGCTTCTGGCCGGATGGAACGGACGCCGTCATGGCGAAAGAAAAGGACTTCGGCCCCGATCCCGCGCTCAATACGCAAAGGGCGCGCCGCATCGTTGGCGAATATCTGCGCGGGACCCAGCCCAACGCGGCGGACGAGGCGCAGAAACTCATGCTCATGCGTCTGGCGCATGACGCCGATATCGTGCTTGATCTGCACACCGATCTGGACGCCGAGCTGCATCTCTATGTGGATCCCGATTGCTGGCCGGCCCTGGAGCCGCTGGCCGCCCTGCTGGACGCCAGCGTCGTCATGCTGGCCCGCCACTCCGGCGGCAACGCCTTCGAGGAGACCGTGGCCGCGCCTTTCATCGCCCTGCGCGAGGCGGATGTCCCCTGCATCCTGCCGGAAACCGTCACCGTGGAGCTGCGCGGCCAGCGGGATGTCTCCGATGAACTGGCGCGAAAGGATGCCCGCGCCATTTATGATTTTCTCGTTCTGCGCGGCCTGATCACCGGCGAGGCGCAAGCCGCGCCTTTCACCGGCATCGCGGCCCCCTTCGAGGCCACGGAGATCGTCCGCGCGCCCACGGGCGGTGTGCTCGTCTACAAGCGTGAAAGGGGAGAGATGGTCGAGCCGGGCGATCCGGTCGCGGAGATCGTTGACCCGATGACCATGCGCCGCACGCCGGTGAAAGCCGCTTCAGGCGGCCGCCTGTTCACCCGCAATCTGCATCATTTCGTCCACGCACGCGACACCATCGCCAAGATACAGGGAACAACCCCCCTGCCGGGCCGCGTAAAGGGGCGTTTGATGACCGATTGATCCGCGATCAGCCGCCGCTGACCACGCTGCTGATGCCGCTGGTCACATTTGTGTAAAGCGCGCCAAGATTGGTCTTGAGCGACGGCATGGTTGCGATCAGAACCGCGCCAATGGCGACGGCGATCAGGCCATATTCAATGGCGGTCGCGCCGGATTGATCATCCCTGAAACGGAGGAGAAAATTCATGGCATACTCTTGGTCAAGCGGCGTTGATGTGGAAAACGAAGGCCAGAATAGGCGTAAAGCTTTGCATAAGCGTTAATCCGGCCGGGCAATTCATGGCGCATATCTTCATCAGGCGTTGACGCCGCCTGTCAGAAATTCACCTGATAGCCGATATTGCCCCACAGCGTAGGCGCTTCGCCCTTCGTCGTGGCGTTCATGGTCACGGAGATGGTGCCCGGCCCGGCGGCGAAATCCAGCCCGACGCCGCCGCGCAGCCAGTCGCGCTTGTATTTGCGCCCCCGCGTGCTGAAGGCGAAAAGCCCCATGACCTCGCCGCTCATCCCCTTGCCGCGCTTCTCGAAGCGGTGAACGCCCTGCAAACTGGCGTGCAATGACACCCGGTCATTGAGCGGCGCTTCCAGATCAAACCCGCCGCGCAGTTCATGCACCGTTTCGCTCATGGCGGCAAAACGCGCCGGAAAGCCGCCGCCATGCTCCGTATAGCCGTCCATGCGCGAATGCGAGACGGAAAACTCCAAGAAGGGCGTCCAGGAAACAACGCCGGTGCGCGCCGCGCCTTCCCATTCGAAACGCCCGCGAAAACCGATGTCGCGGATATCCGTATCGCCGGTGGAGATATCCGCCCAGCCGCCGTTCAGATAGCCGCGCCTGATGCGCGTGTCCGCCCAGCCGCCAGACAGCGATCCGATCAGCCACAGGGGCGCGCCGAGCGGAGCGCCCATGCGCGCCTGGATTTCCGCCATGCCGATGATGCCGTTCTGGCGCACGCCGCCGCCAAGCGCTGCCTTGCGCTTCAGCCAGCGTCCGCCGGCGGAAAAGGAGACCACGACATCATCCGAAGGCCGCCAGCACAAACCGATTTCGCCAAGGCCGAAGAGGTCGTCCCGGTCTTTCCAGCCGTCATGTCCAACGTCCCCGGCGCTCCATGCGCACCAGCGCCCGGCGCCCTTGCGCCTTTGCGCGGGCCGCCCGTGCAGGCCATGCAGAAACACGTTGAATTGCGAAAGGGAGAAACCGCGCAACTCAACGATCCTGCCGAGCGACCCGCCAAGGCCGTCCCGGCCTCCCAGCCCGATGAGGCCGGAGCCGCGCCGAGCCACCCATTGCGTGGCCTCTCCGCTGCTGTTCATCCCCAAGCCATGGACCACACTGCCATCGCTGTTGACGGCCACCGCCGATTGCAGCGTCCAGCCGCGCAGCCGCCGGCCGTCCCTTGACCATCTGCCAAGCCATTGACCGATCGTCTGCATTCCGGTACGCCGCGTCCAGCGGAAAGCGCGCATCTTGTGCCGTCTGTTCTCGCTCTGGCCGACGACGACAGCGCCGCGGCGGCTCACCGCCAGCGCCACGCTCATGTCTCCGCCCAGCGTGCCAAGGTCATATGCGCGCCCATCCAGCCATAAACGCGCCCGCATTGGCGGCGGCGAATTGGAATCACGGCCGGCCAGAACCCGAAAACCGGCCTTGGCCCGCCCGTCCGTGCTGGTATCCAGGATGAAATCCTTGAAGGAGTGGCCGGTCTTCAAGGTGATGTCTGTGCAGCCCTGCTTCAGCGGCACATCACCGCCTCCGGGCTCGCCGCCGCGCATTTGCGCCCTGTCCTGCATGACGTAACAGAAAGTGTCTTCCGCCCGCGCGGGAAAAGAGGCGAACATGGACAGAGCCGCCAGCGCGCAGCCCGTCCAGGCAACTGATTTTCCGATGAACATGACGCCCCAACAAGAAATAACGCATACAAACCATGTGCCGCGAAAGCGCCCTCCCGAGCGCCGCCGCGATACCGGGGCTCAAAATATCAACGGAATCCTAACAAAGTGATTCAAAGTGGAGTTAATGAAGGCTTAACCGGCATCTTTCCACGCTGCGTCAGATGGAAAAGCTCACTCCGCAGCCGCAGGAGCTGGTGGCGTTGGGGTTGTCCACCTTGAAATGCGATCCGGCCAGCGAATCCTCGAAATCCACCGTCGCGCCCAGCAGAAAGGGCAGGGAGGCGGCATCGATCACCACCACGGCCCCGTCGCGCTCGATCACCTCGTCGCCTTCCCCGGGGCCTTCGGCGATCTCGAAGTCATACTGAAAGCCCGAACATCCGCCGCCCTGCACGGCCACGCGCAGCGCCCCCTTGCCGGGCTCGTCCTCCAGAATCTCCCTGATGCGTTTCGCGGCGGCCTCCGTAAGGGTTATATTGGCGCTCATGAAACCGATTCCTCTTTTCCGGCGAAAACAACTGTTCTCCATGTTGGCGCGCCCGCGCGGCGTGTCAAGCGCCCATGCGCATCCTCCCGCCGGGCGGAAGCGCCTCTCATGACATCCCGCGCCCCATACGCAAGCAATCCGCGGGGGTCGCGCTGAAAGGGGC
>JALUFY010000295.1:5826-9644 GCA_027051995.1 Hyphomicrobiales bacterium | reverse complement strand
GCGCGGCGAATTGCGCGCCCTGGTCTCGCGCATGCGCCAGGCGCTGGAAGCGGCGGGCGTGCGCTCCGGCGACAGGGTGGCGGGGATCGTGCCCAACATGCCCCAGACCATCGCCGCCTTTCTCGGCGCGGCCAGCATGGGGGCGGTGTGGTCGTCCTGCTCGCCCGATTTCGGCCCGCGCGGCATTCTCGACCGTTTCGGCCAGATCGAACCGAAGGTGCTCTTCGCCGCCGATGGCTATTATTACAACGGCAAGACCTTCGATCTGACGGAGAAAATCCGCCAGGTGGCGGCGAAGCTGCCCTCGGTGGAGCGCATCGTCATCATCGATTACACCGGTCATGCGGCGGACGTGGCGGAAAAGCTGGACAGGGGCGTGACATGGGAGGATTTCCTTGCGCCCTTTACGGCGGGCGCGCCCCGGTTCGACGCCCTGCCCTTCGATCATCCGCTCTATATCCTCTTTTCGTCGGGCACCACGGGCGTTCCCAAGTGCATCGTTCACCGGGCGGGGGGCATTCTGCTCAAGCATCTGAGCGAGCTTGTGCTGCAAAGCGACATCCGCCCCGGCGACAGGCTGTTCTATTTCTCCACCTGCGGCTGGATGATGTGGAACTGGCTGGTCTCCGGCCTGGCGGCGGGAGCGGCGCTCTTGCTCTATGACGGCTCGCCCTTTTATCCCGGCCCCCGGGCGCTGTTCGATTACGCGCAAGACGAGGGCATGACGCAATTCGGCACTTCGGCGAAATTCATCGACGCGGTGCGCAAATCCGGCTTCGTCCCGCGCCAGTCCCATGACCTGAGCGCGCTGAGGGCCATGTTCTCCACCGGCTCGCCGCTGTCTCCGCAGGGGTTCGATTTCGTCTATGGGGGCGTCAAGGAGGATATCCATCTGGCCTCCATCTCCGGCGGCACGGACATCTGCGGCTGCTTCGTGGCGGGCAATCCGCTCTCGCCGGTCTGGCGGGGCGAGATTCAGGGGCCGGTGCTGGGCATGGCCGTGGATGTTTTCGATGACGCGGGCCGGCCGGTGCGCGGGCAGAAGGGCGAGCTGGTCTGCACAAGGCCCTTCCCCAGCCAGCCGCTGATGTTCTGGAACGACCCGGACGGGGCGAAATACCGCGCCGCCTATTTCGCCCGCTTTCCCGGCATATGGCGTCATGGCGATTTCGCCGAATGGGCGGAACATGGCGGCATGATCATTCATGGCCGCTCCGACGCAACATTGAATCCGGGCGGCGTGCGCATCGGCACGGCGGAGATCTACGCCCAGGTGGAGAAGATGCCGCAGGTGCTGGAGGCCATCGCCATCGGCCAGAAGCTGCCGGACAATGACGAGCGGGTGGTGCTTTTCGTGCGCCTGGCCGAAGGCGTGCGGCTGGATGATGATCTGATCAGGGAGATCAAGGCGCGCATCCGCGCGGGCGCCTCGCCGCGCCATGTGCCCGCCGTGGTGGCGGCGGTGGACGACATTCCGCGCACCAAGTCAGGCAAGATCGTCGAGATCGCCGTGCGCGAGGTGGTGCACGGGCGGGAAGTGAACAACACCGAGGCCCTGGCCAACCCGGAAGCCCTGGAGCAGTTCAGGAACCGCCCGGAGCTGGCCCTGTAAGGCGTTTCGCGATGTTCCGGGAGCGGGGCGTCAGTCCTCGTCACCGGGCTTGACCACGGGGATGATGTCCTCAACCTTGGCGTCTTCGTCGTCGGTTTCGAGGAATTCGTCATCGGAGGGGTTGACGTTCACATCGGCCACCTCGCCCAGATCGACCTCGGCCACGGCGGCGGCCTCATCCACGTCGCCGGCGGCCACTTCGTCGTCATCAGCCTCGATATCCACATCCACATCCACTTCGGCGGCGTCCAGCGCCTCCTCCCCGGCGGCGGGCTTGGCCTCTTCTTCCGGCTTGTCAACCTGATCGTGCTTGGAGGGCAGGATGGGCTCGACGGTGAAGGTTTCGCCGCACTTGGGGCATTCGTGCGGCGTCTTGCCGAGATCGTAGAACCGCGCGTTGCAGGAGGGGCAGGTGCGCTTGATGCCGAGGCTTTCGTCAACCACGTGTGTCGTTCCTTGTCTTGTGCGCCCGCCGGTCAAGGAGCGGCGGAACATGCCGCGCTCCATCCGCCGGGGCGTTTTGCAAATCTGAAGCAATCCGCGTTTCCCATGCCATGCCCGCCGGGGCTTGTCAAAAGCAAAACGCCGCACGGTGACACTTCCCGCGGGCTGTGCTAGTCCGTGCGGGCGGATCGCGGACACGCGGCATTGCATCGCGGCTTCAAACGGACTTTCCAGCATGGCTGAACCATTCATGGCGAAATCTTCATCCGGGCTTTCCGGCGCGCTCAGGGTGCCGGGCGACAAGTCCGTGTCGCACCGGGCGGTCATGCTGGGGGCGCTGGCCATCGGCGAGACGGTCATCGAGGGGCTGCTGGAATCGGCGGACGTGATCCGCACCGTTCAGGCCATGGCCGCCCTGGGCGCGCGCATCGAGCGCCACGCGGACAATACATGGCATGTCACAGGCTGCGGCGTGGGCGGCTTTTCACAGCCCGAGGGGCCGGTGGATTTCGGCAATTCCGGCACCGGCGCGCGGCTGGCCGCCGGGCTTGTGGCCACGACGCCCGTCAAGGTGATCTTCACCGGCGACGAATCGCTCTCGAAAAGGCCGATGAAGCGCATCACGGAGCCTCTGCGGCTGTTCGGGGCGCAAATCGACACCGCGCCGGGCGGCACGCTGCCCATGCGCATCGCCGGGGCGCGCGACGCCGTGCCGGTGGAATACACCCTGCCGGTGCCCTCCGCGCAGGTGAAATCCGCCGTGCTGCTGGCGGGGCTGAACGCGCCGGGGGAGACATCCGTCATCGAGCCCGTGGCCTGCCGCGATCACACCGAGCGCATGCTCAAGGCTTTCGGCGCGGACATCCGCGAGGAGAATACCCCGGAGGGCAAGCGCATCACGGTGCGCGGGCAAGGGGAGCTCGCCGCCTGCCCGGTGACGGTGCCGGGCGATCCCTCCTCGGCGGCCTTTCCGCTGGCGGCGGCGCTGATCTGCCCGGATTCCACCGTGACGGTGGAGAACGTGCTGCTCAACCCGACGCGCACCGGGCTGATCGAGACGCTGCACGACATGGGGGCGGAGATCCGCATCACCAATCCGCGCAATTCCGGCGGCGAGATCATCGGCGATCTGACGGTCTCCACGAGCGCCCTGCATGGTGTGACGGCGCCCGCCGCGCGCGCCCCTTCGATGATCGACGAATATCCCGTTCTGGCCGCCGTGGCCGCCTTCGCCCGGGGTGTGACGCGCATGGAGGGGCTGGCGGAGCTCAGGGTGAAGGAATGCGACCGGCTGGCGGCCATGGAAGAGGGCCTGCGGGCCTGCGGCGTCAGGGTGCGCACGGGAGAGGACTGGATGGAGGTGGAAGGAAGCGGCGGCGCACCCGTGCCGGGGGGCGCTGTCATCGCCACGCACATGGATCACCGCATCGCCATGTCCTTCCTGGTGCTGGGGCTGGCGGCGCGAGAGCCGGTGACGGTGGATGACGGAGCGATGATCGCCACATCCTTCCCCGGCTTCGCCACTCTGATGCAGAGGCTCGGGGCGCGTATCGCCCCGGCGGGAGAGACGGCATGATCATCGCCATAGACGGCCCGGCGGCGGCCGGCAAGGGCACGCTGGCGCGGCGCATCGCGCAAGACTACGAGCTTGCCTATCTGGACACCGGGGCGCTGTATCGCGCCGCCGGGCTGGCGCTGCTGCTGGCCGGGCATGATCCCCATGACAAGGAAGCGGCAACGCGGGCAGCGCGCGGTCTTGATC
>JALUFY010000295.1:0-5816 GCA_027051995.1 Hyphomicrobiales bacterium | reverse complement strand
GTGCTGGACGGGCGCGACATCGGCACCGTGGTGTGCCCGGACGCCGATGTGAAGATCTTCGTGGACGCCGCTCCGGAGGTGCGCGCCAGACGCCGCTGGCTGGAGCTGAAGGAACGCGGCGAGGAGGCGGATTTCGGCGATATCCTGGCCCAGGTCATGGCGCGCGACGCGCGCGACCGGGGGCGCAGCAACGCGCCGCTGAAACCGGCGGCGGATGCGCACTTGCTGGATACGTCGAAATTGGATATAGAAGCGGCATTCCGGGCGGCGCGCCAGATCATTGACGCGCGGATTCAGGCAGGTTCCGGGCGGCGGGGGTGAGAGGCCCAATCGCCGCCGGGGCCTTTTGTGTTGTCCCGCGAGACCAGACGGGACGCATGCCCGCCGCGCCCGGAGCGGCATGCGCCCTTCATGGCTCGCACTGTAAACGAAACGAGTGGCCAATTGCCCGTCTGAAACGGAAACAACAGGCGGGACGACCTGCGGACATAACCGCGGGCAAACCCTATTCGTTTGTTGCAAAGGACCGGAAACATCCATGACTGAAAACACCAGCAACCCCACCCGCGAGGAATTCGCCGCCCTTCTCGAGGAAAACTTCCTGGCCTCCATGCCGAAGGAAGGCTCCGTCATCAAGGGCAAGGTGGTGTCCATCGAAAACGATCTGGCGATCATCGACGCCGGGCTGAAAACGGAAGGCCGCGTGCCGCTGCGCGAGTTCGAGAACGCGGGCGAGGAAATCAAGGTTGGCGACGAGGTCGAGGTCTATCTCGAGCGCATCGAAAACGCCCTGGGCGAAGCCGTGCTGTCGCGCGAGAAGGCGCGCCGCGAGGAGGCCTGGGAGCGGCTGGAGAAATCCTACGAGGCCAACGAGCCGGTCACCGGCCAGATCTTCGGCCGCGTCAAGGGCGGCTTCACCGTCGATCTGGGCGGCGCGGTGGCCTTCCTGCCCGGCTCGCAGGTGGATATCCGCCCGATCCGCGACATCACCCCGCTGATGAACGTGGAGCAGCCCTTCCGCATTCTCAAGATGGACCGCCGCCGGGGCAACATCGTGGTGTCGCGCCGCGCCATCCTCGAGGAAAGCCGCGAGGAGCAGCGCGCCGAGCTGGTGCAGAACCTGGCCGAGGGCCAGGTCATCGAGGGCGTGGTGAAGAACATCACCGATTACGGCGCCTTCGTCGATCTGGGCGGCATCGACGGCCTCCTGCATGTCACCGACATGAGCTGGAAGCGCGTCAACCATCCTTCAGACATTCTCTCCGTCGGCGAGACGGTCAACGTGCAGATCATCAAGATCAACTCCGAGACGCAGCGCATCTCGCTGGGCATGAAGCAGCTTCAGGACGATCCGTGGAAGACCGTCGCGGAGAAGTATCCTGTCGGCTCGCGCATCAAGGGCCGGGTGACCAACATCACCGACTACGGCGCCTTCGTGGAGCTGGAGGACGGCGTCGAGGGCCTGGTGCACGTCTCCGAGATGAGCTGGACGAAGAAAAACGTCCATCCGGGCAAGATCCTCTCCACCTCGCAGGAAATCGAGGTGCAGGTGCTCGACGTCGATCCCAACCGGCGGCGCATCTCCCTGGGCCTGAAACAGACCATGGAGAATCCCTGGGACACCTTCGAGGAGAAGTTCCCGGCCGGCACGGAAGTGGAGGGCGAGATCAAGAACATCACCGAGTTCGGCATGTTCATCGGCCTCGACGGCGACGTGGACGGCATGGTGCATCTGTCCGATCTGGACTGGAACCGCCCCGGCGAGGAAGCCATCAAGGACTACAACAAGGGCGATGTCGTCAAGGCCGTGGTGCTTGACGTTGACCGCGCCAAGGAGCGCATTTCGCTGGGCATCAAGCAGCTCGAGGGCGATCCGCTGGCCAAGATCCAGGGCCTGAAGAAGGGCGCCACGGTGACCGCCGAGGTGACCGCCGTTCAGGACAACGGCATCGAGGTGCAGGTGGTGGATTCCGACGTCAAGGCCTTCATCCGCCGCTCCGATCTGGCCAAGGACCGCGCCGAGCAGCGTCCGGAGCGTTTCGCCGAGGGCGAGAAGGTGGACGCCAAGGTCATCGGCATCGACCGCGCCAACCAGAAGGTCAAGCTGTCCATCAAGGCGCTGGAAGTGGCCGAGGAAAAGGCCGCCATGGAGCAGTTCGGCTCCACCTCCGCCGGCGCCTCGCTGGGCGACATCCTGAAGGCCGCCATGGCCGAGAAGGGCGAAGACAAGGCGAAGAAATAATCCCCTTGGCGATACCGCTGGCTTGAACGGGCCGGTGTGCTATAAACGCGGGACGAAGGCTTGAGTGATCCGGCCTTCGTCCCTTTTTGTGACCAGGCGGATACGGGGCCAGGCATGTTTGAACCGGACATGATGGCCGCCATCAGGCGGCTGAGACGCAAGCTGACATTCTGGCGCGTGACGGCCGTCATCGCCATCGTGGCGGCGCTGGCCGCCGCCCTGTGGGAGGAAACCGGCGGCGGCCTGTCCGATCACATCGCGCGGGTGCGCGTTACGGGTCTGATCACCGGCGCGCAGCGCCAGCTCGACCTGCTCGATTCTCTGGCCCGCTCGAAAAAAGTCAAGGCCGTCATCGTGCGCATCAATTCGCCCGGCGGCACGACCGTGGGCTCCGAGGCCGTCTATGACGCGCTCAGGCGCGTCGCGGCGAAAAAACCGGTGGTGGCGGTGATGGATTCGGTGGCCGCCTCGGGCGGCTACATCGCGGCGCTGGGGACGGACCGCATCTTCGCGCGCGGCAACACCATCACCGGCTCCATCGGGGTGATCTTCCAGTGGACGGAGCTGCGCGGGCTGATGGACAAGATCGGCGTGAAGATGCGCACCATCAAGTCCGCTCCGCTGAAGGCCGAGCCCAATCCCTTCAGCGAGCTGACCCCGGAGGTGCGCAAGGTGACCGAGGAGCTGGTGCGCGATTCCTTCCAGTGGTTCGTCGGTCTTGTCGCCAAACGGCGCAAGATGGAAAGGGACGAGGCGCTGAAGCTGGCCGACGGACGGGTCTATTCGGGCCGCCAGGCGGTGAGGAACGGCCTCGTTGACGCGCTGGGCGACGAGCGAGCGGCGCTGAAATGGCTGCGCGGAAAGAAGGGCGTGGGCAAGACGCTGAAAGTCATCGAGCACAAGCCGCGCAAGCTGACGGACAGCCTCGGCCTGAGCTTTTCCATGGCGCGGGCCATCCTGCGGCTGACGGGGCTTTCGGCCCTGCTGGCGCCGGCGCAAGACGCCATGACGCAGGCGGGCCAGCTTGACGGTCTGGTCTGCATTTGGCAACCTGAGCGCTGAGTTGCGAAAGAGGGGTTTCATGATCAAGTCCAGGCTCATTCAGCTCATCGCCGAGCGCAATCCGCACCTTTACCAGCGCGACGTGGAGCGCATCGTCAACACCATCCTCGACGAGATCGTGCGGGCCCTGGCCAATGGCGACCGGGTGGAGCTGCGCGGCTTCGGGGCCTTCTCGGTGAAATACCGCAAGGCGCGCACGGCGCGCAATCCGCGCACCGGCGAGCCGGTCAAGGTGGATGACAAGAAAGCGCCCTTCTTCAAGACGGGCAAGGAGCTGCGCGAGCGGCTGAACGCGGACGCCTGAACCATCACGCCAAGGGGGCGCGCATGAAACGTATTCTCGCCTATCTCACCGGCATTCCGGTTGCTCTCGTTCTGGCGGCCTTCGCGCTGGCCAACCGCCAGTGGATCACGGTCTCTCTGGATCCCATCACGCCGGCCGATCCATGGATGGCGGTGGACATGCCCCTCTGGGCGCTTCTGTTCGCCGGCATCTTCATCGGCCTGCTGGCCGGAGGCTTCACGGCGTGGCTGAAACAGGGCAAATGGCGCAAGAAGGCGCGCCTTGCCGTCTATGACCTGGAAGAAGAGCGCACGCGGGCGCGCAAGCTGGAGCGCAAGCTTGAGGAAACGGCGAAAACCGCCTTGCCCGCCCCGCAGAGACGGGCCTCCTGAAGCGGTTATTCCCCGCGCCGGGCGGGGCCACCTTGCCCCTTGGAGAGAGCAAATCGCGCATTGCCAGCAGGGCGGCCTTGGTCTATATCAGACGCCACCGCCGCCTTGTCACGCAACCTCGCGGCGCGGGCACCCGTAGCTCAGCTGGATAGAGCGCTGCCCTCCGAAGGCAGAGGCCGCAGGTTCGAATCCTGCCGGGTGCGCCACCCCCGTTTCCTCGCACCGGCATCATAAGCGCATAGCGCGGCGCAGGCTGTCATATCTCGCCGCGCGCCTGTTTCGCGCCGAGGGGATAAGCCGTCATGGGATCGTCTTGCCGAAGGGCCTTCAGACGGTTCAGGATTTCGGCCACGTCGGCGTTCATCTTCGCCACCAGCTCGTCCACCGAGCAGAATTTTTCGTCCGGGCGGATGAAATCGATGAAATCCACCAGCAGCTCGCGGCCATAGAGATCGCCCTCGAAGCCGGGCAGGAAGACCTCCAGAAAGCGCTCATGGGTGCCGAAGGTGGGGCGCATGCCGATGTAGCCCGCGCCATGCCAGCCGGAAGGATGCGGCATGGCCGGCAGCCCTTCGGCGTCCTTCGCGCTGGCCGGGCGCACGCGCATGGCGTAGATGCCCTCGCGCGGCTCGCAGCCCCTTGGCAGGCGAATGTTGGCGGTGGGAAAGCCGATCTTGCGGCCGCGCGCGTCGCCGCGCACCACCTCTCCGGCCACCATCCACCAGTAGCCCAGCTCATTGGCCGCCGCGCGCGCATGGCCGTGGCGCAGATGGGCGCGGATGGAGGAGGAGGCGAAGGGGGCCTGACTGTCCTCGTCGGCCACCTGATCGATGATGGTGACGCCGAAGCCGTATTTTTCGCCCAGTTCGCGCATCATGTCAGGATTGCCCCTGCGCCCGTGGCCGAAGTGGAAATCGTATCCGGTGACCACATGGGCCACCCGCATGCGCTCCACCAGATGGAGGCGCACGAAGTCCTCCGCCGGCATGGCCGCCATCTCGTGCGAGAAGGGCAGCACGGAGACGAAACCTCCGCCCAGCGCCCTGACCAGCCGCGCCTTCATGGGCAGCGGCGTGAGGCGGAAGACCGGCTCATCCGGGCGGAAGAGATCGCGCGGGTGCGGCTCCAGCGTCATCATGCCCCAGTTGGCGGCGCGCTTTCCGGCCTCTTCGCGGGCCGCCGCCAGCAGCTGCTGATGGCCCCGGTGCACGCCGTCGAAATTGCCGATGGCCACCACGGCGCGCAGGGCCTCGGCGGGTGTTTCGCCATCGGTGAAAAAGCGCATGGCCATGGCCTTCAGCCCTCCCTCGAGGGAGCGATGACCACCGCCTCGCCGCGCAGCACGGGCCTGCCCGCCACCAGGCAGCGGGTGGCCAGGGTGACGCGCTTGCGGCGGGCGTCGATGGCGCTGATCTCCACCTCCGCCCGCACGGTGTCGCCGATGAAGACGGGCTTGCGGAACTGGATGGTCTGGGAGACGTAGATGGCTCCCCCGCCGGGCAGTTTCGTGCCCAGAACGGCGGAGATGAGCGATGCGGTGAACATGCCGTGCACCACCTGCCGGCCGAAGACGGAAGACGCGGCGAAGTCCGCGTCCACATGGGCGGGGTTGTTGTCTCCGGTCAGCGCGGCGAAGGCCAGCACGTCGTCTTCCGTGAAGGTCTTTTCCAGCGCCGCGCGCATGCCCTCGCGCATGTCCTCGATGAACACCCGTGCCGCTTCGCTCATTGGCTTTCGTCCTTCCACACGAGGCTTTCCATGACCCCGGCGAGTTTGACGCCGGGGGCCGTTGTGTATATCCGCTCGATGATGGCGGTCAATCCATGCTCCAGCAGCT
>JALUFY010000294.1 GCA_027051995.1 Hyphomicrobiales bacterium | reverse complement strand
TGAAGGTGGGCATTCTCGACGCCGACATCTACGGCCCCTCGCTGCCGCGCCTTCTGGGCATCAAGCAGGAGCCGGAGCCCGATCCGGAAGACCCCACCAAGCTGAAGGCGCTGGAGGCCTATGGCCTGAAGGCCATGTCCATCGGCTTCGTGGTGGACGAGGCCACGCCGGTGATCTGGCGCGGGCCGATGGTGATGTCCGCCCTGGAGCAGATGATGCACGAGATCTCCTGGGGCGATCTGGACGTCATGGTGGTGGACATGCCGCCGGGCACCGGCGACGCGCAGCTGACCATGGCGCAGCAGGTGCCGCTTTCGGGCGCGGTCATCGTCTCCACGCCGCAGGATCTGGCGCTGATCGACGCGCGCAAGGGCCTGAACATGTTCAAGCGCGTCTCGGTGCCCATTCTCGGCATCGTCGAGAACATGAGCTATTTCATCTGCCCCAACTGCTCCGAGCGCCACGAGATCTTCGGCCACGGCGGGGCCAGGCAGGAGGCCGAGCGCATGGGCGTGTCCTTCCTCGGCGAGGTGCCGCTCGATCCGGATCTGCGCAGCCGCTCCGACAACGGCCTGCCGGTGGTCGCCACCGAGCCGGACAGCGAAATTTCCAAGGTCTACAAGCAGATGGCCGAAAACATCTGGGAGAAGCTGCACACCGGCAAGACCGGCAAGCGCTCCCAGCCGCGCATCGTCGTGGAATGACAAGGCCCTTCCCGGCCATGCGCCGGGCGGAATAGTCACGGAAGATCAAGGGGGAACGCCCGCGCGGCGTTCCCCTTTTTTCATGCTTTTCCCACAGTCATGGCAAACAATGCGTTAACCATTTGTCAGGCCGGGCGCGTCAGTATTAGAATGAGACTTGATGTGAGATGAATTTTCCGCCCGGTATGCCGGGGACATCGCGGTGGAGAGCAACTGGTAAGGGGGTCTGGATGAAAATCTTTCTCTATCTGGCGGCGCTGGCGCTGATCGCCTTCGGCGCGGCGGTGACCGTCATGAGCATCATGGCCCAGGGCAATGTGCTGCTCGGCCTGACGGCGTCGCTCGGCTTCACGCTGATCACCGGCGGGCTCGTTCTGCTGGGCCTCGGCGCGGTCGTCGGCGCGCTGGGCGAGCTGAACGACACCACCATCAACCTTTTCTACGCCATCGCCGGTGACGGCGAAGAGGAAACCGGCCAGCCGGCGCAGGCCGCGCAGGCGCAGCCGGGC
Organism: Hyphomicrobiales bacterium; assembly: GCA_027051995.1. GTDB lineage: Bacteria > Pseudomonadota > Alphaproteobacteria > Rhizobiales > Aestuariivirgaceae > Thermopetrobacter. The sequence goes on along the minus strand of JALUFY010000294.1, from coordinate 8,500 downwards.
GCCGCAGGAGCCGCCGCGACCGCCGGAGCAGCAGGCGCCGCAGGAGCCGTTGCCGCCGCCGCGCAACAGGCCGCCAAGCCCGCGCAGCAGCCAAAGCCGGAGGCAAAACCACAGCCAAAACCCGCTCAGCAGCAGCCAAAGCCCGCGCCGAAGCCGCAGCCCAAACCGGAACCGAAGCCCGTGCAGGAGCAGCCGAAGGTCAAGCCCAAGGCCCCGCAGCAGCAAAAACCGCAGCCCAAGCCGGAACAGAAACCCGCACAGCAGCAGCAGCCAAAGCCGCAAGCGCAACAGAAACCCGCGCCACAGCCCAAGCCGGAACAGAAGCCCGCGCAGCAGCAGCAAAAACCCGAGCCGAAGCCGGAACCCAAGCCCGCGCCGCAGCAGTCAAAACCGCAAGCGCAACAGAAACCCGCGCCACAGCCCAAGACGGAAGTGAAGCCCGAGCCCAAGCCGGAGGCGAAGCCCGTTCAGCAGCAGCCCAAACCGGAACCGAAGGCTCCGCCACAACCGAAGCCCGAAGCGAAGCCGGAACCCAAACCGGAGCCGAAGGCTCCGCCACAACCAAAGCCCGAGCCGAAGGCGGAACCCAAGGCGCAACTTGGGAGCGGGCCTGTTCAGGACGCGGCGGCCAAGCTGGAGGCGCTGAAAAAGGACAGCGTCTTCGCCAAACCGGAACCGGAGCCCAAACCGGAGCCCAAGGCCGAGCCCGAACCAAAACCGGAGCCGAAGTCCGAGCCGCCCGCGCGGGAAGAAGAGGTGCTCTACATCATCGAGGAAAAGGTCATCCGGGGGCGGCCGTCCCGCATCCTCTCCGATGGCACCATCGAGGCCGAGCTGGACGAAGGCTGGCTGCGCTTCGAGAACAACGAGCATCTGAACGAATATCTGGATGCTCTGGAAGAAGACCTGCGCCGCTAACGCGCGCGCCCGTCACAACCGGCAAGGCCGGCCCCGCACGGGCCGGCCTTTCGTTTTCCGGCCCGGGGTGTTTTCCGCCCCGGGGCCTTCAGCGGACGACGAGCACCGAGGTTTTCGCCCGCCGCGCCACCTCGCGCTCCGTGGTGCGGAAGAAGGCGTTGTAGAGGCGCGAGCGGCCGTTGTTTGAAATCACCGTCACCATGTATTTCTCGCCGCGCTCGATGATCTTGTCCACCGGATCGCCGATGGCGGTGATGGCGTCCTTGACCGGGATGTCGAGTTTCTCCAGCAGGGCCCTGGCGTCGTCCACCGCCTTGCGCGCCGCCTTCAGCTCCGCGCGGCTGGGGGCGGCGCTGAACAGGGTGATCTCCTCGCCCGCCTCGTAAGCCAGAACGGCGGCGCGGCGCACCGCGTTCATGGCGCGCGCGGAGCCGTCGGTGCACAGGAAGAAGCCTTTTCTGTCCAGGCTGTCGCGGGCGATCATCACCGAGCAGGGCGCAAGGGTCAGCACCCGCTCGGCCACCACCTCATGGAAGAGCACCCACAGGCCGGACTTGCGCCAGCGCAGGGGCTCGCCCATGATGATCAAGTTGTAGGGGCCAAGCTCGTATTGATCGAGGATGCCGGTCACCACATCCGGCGCCACCTTCAGCTTGAGCACGATCTCGCGCCCCTCCGGGCAGCGGAAGGACACCTTGTTGTCGCCCGCCGCGTCGCCCCAGGCGCTGCTGTGCGCCGTCTGCGCCGGGCAGTTCTCCAGCGGCAGGCCGAGTTCTTCCCTGAGAACATCCAGTCCCTTGCGCAGCCGTCTGAGGCCGGGCAGCTCGATGCCTTCCTCCAGCAGGTTCTGGCGCGCCAGCCTGACCTGAATGGCCCCGGAGCGGTCGATGGGACGCACATAGAGCAGAACGATGTCGCAGGTGTCGCAATTGGCCAGCCTGGCGGCCATGCGCACCACGTAGAGGGTTTCCTCGTCCTTGACGGAGACCAGCACGCGGAAGCGCTTGCGCCGTTCGGCGCGCTGCTTCTCCAGCGACTGCCGCACGGCCTGCTCGTGGCGCTCATGCAGCGGGGATCCCCACAATGCTCTCCAGATGCCCATGGCCTATGCTCCCAGCATGGGCCAGTAGATGGCCGCCGCGCCCAGCATGATGAGGGTAGACATGACGACCATCCGCCAGCCGACCTTGAGGAAATCCGTCGTCTTCAGATAGCCCGAGGCGTAAACGATGGTGCAGGCCGGGGTGCCGACCACGGTGAGATAGGCGAAGGCCGAGGACACCGCCGTGATGAAGCCGATGATGATGGGGCTCTCGCCGGCCGCCTGGGCCAGATTGAGCACGATGGGGCCGAGCACCGCCACGGCCGCGCCGTTGCTCATGGTGTTGGTCACCGCCGTGGTCAGCATGGATACCGCCGCCCACAGGCCGACGCCTTCGCCGAGCCCGGCGGTGTTCAGCAAATCGAGGAACTTTCCGGCCACCCAGGCGGCCGCGCCGGTGTCCTTCATCTGCACGCCCAGCGAGATGGCCGCGGCATAGAGCAGAACGACGCCCCAGTTGACCCCGGTGTTGACGTCCTCCCAGCGCACCAGCCCGGCGATGAGAAAGGCCGCCGCGCCGGCCACGGCGATGGTGCCCATGCCATAGTGAGAGGACAGCATGATCCAGCCATAGAGGATGGCGAAGAACAGGATGATCGCCACCCAGTCGCCCGGTTTCAGCGGCCCCTGCGCCAGCACCTTCTTGCGCAGCCGCGCCACGGCCCTGTCCAGCCGCCTGTATTCGGGCTTGAAGGCCGTCATCAGGATGATGGAGACGAAGGGCAACTGGAGAAGGAAAATGGGATAGGCGTAGGCCATCCACTTGGCGTAATCGATGAGGAACCTGGCCGTCTCCGGCTTGCCCGGGTCGTAGAAGAACGTCTGCCAGTAGTCGATCATGATGGCGTTGCGCGCCCCGCCGGAGGGCGTGCCGATGCCGGCGATGGAGCAGCCATAGGAGATGGAGAACAACAGCACGGCGGCCAGATTGCGCACCTTCTTCGGATCCTGCGAGGTCAGGGTGATGAGCGTGACGCCCACCGGCAGCATCATGGCGGCCACCGTATGCTCGCCGATGAAGGAGGCCAGCAGCCCCGAAACCACGGATATGCCGAAGGCGATGCTGAGCGTCCGCGTGCCCGTGACCCGCACGATCAACCAGGCGATGCGTGTGTCCAGCTTCTGCTTGACCACCGCCACCGCCAGCATCAGCGAGCCCATGATGAAAAGCACCGAATCCGTCATCAGGCTTTTCGCCACCTTCGTGGATTCGAGACTGAGCAGCGCCACCTGCGCCACAACGATCATCAGCGCCACGGTGGGCAGCGGCACCGGCTCGGTGACGAACAGGATGGTCGCCACCACCGACATGACCAGCACGATGTGCCCCTCGCGCGTCAGCCCTTCCGGCGTCGGCAGCATGAGCAGAACCGCGCCGATAAAGACGGCGATGAAGAACCAGCGTTTCTCGATGAAATAGTGCAGGTTGATGGCGCGGCGGAACATCAGCCAGCGCTGATAGCCGCGCCTGCGCAGGTGGGTGATGATATCGGGCTCGCGCGCCTGCAGGCTGTCGCGGGCCAGATCGAAATGCGGGGGTGCGGCCTTCGTCCTCGCCATGTATCTCCCTTGCGCCCCGAAGGGCCTGTTCGCGGTCTTGGTTGAACAACCGTCTTTTCAGTCATGCAGACTAGCTTGGAGTTCCGTATCTGTCGAGCCCCCGCGCCGGGGCAAAACGCCCCGATTGCGCGGCGCGTTCCGGCGGTGAAAAAAGACCACCCGGGAGGCGCATTGTGCTTGCCCGGGGCGGGCCGGCGTGAGAAAGTCCGGCGCGACACACAAAACCTTTGATGCAAACATGAGGGCCCTGGCCATGCCGCAACTTGACGCCATTCTTTCCGCCATCGACGGCAATCTCGACGCCGCTCTGGAGCGCTGGTTCGGTCTGCTGCGCATTCCCTCCGTCTCCACCGATCCGGCGCACAAGGAAGACTGTCAAAGGGCGGCGCGTTACATGGCGGAGATGCTCTCGGACATGGGCCTTGATGCCTCCGTGCGCGAGACGCCCGGCCATCCGATGGTCGTCGCCCATGCCAGGGCGGACGATCCCGGCGCGCCGCGCTATCTCTTCTATGGCCATTACGACGTTCAGCCCGCCGATCCGCTGGAGGAATGGAACACGCCGCCCTTCGAGCCCGTGATGGTGACGGGCGAGGACGGCGAAAAGCGTATCTTCGCGCGCGGCGCGGATGACGACAAGGGCCAGCTTCTGACCTTCATCGAGGCCCTGCGCGCCCATATCGAGGCATCGGGCGGCCAGCCGCTGAACCTGACCATCCTGCTGGAGGGCGAGGAGGAAAGCGGCTCGCCGTCGCTGGACGCCTTCCTGCGGGAGAACGCGGACGAGCTGCGCGCGGACATGGCGCTGGTCTGCGACATCCCCCAGTGGGACGCCGAAACCCCGGCCATCACCACCCGCTTGCGCGGCATGATGCATGACGAGGCCATCATCACCGGGCCGCGCGCCGATCTGCATTCGGGCCTCTACGGCGGCCCGGCCCACAATCCCAATCACATCATGGCCCGCCTCATCGCCGGGCTGTGGGACGAAGACGGCCGGGTGACGCTGGAGGGCTTTTATGACGGCGTGCCGGAATTGCCGGAATCTCTGCGCAAGGCCTGGGCGGAGCTGGGCATGACGGATGAACAATTCATGGCCGAAATTGGCCTTCGCCCGCCCTGCGCCGGGGAAAAGGGATATTCGGCGCTGGAGAAGGTCTGGGCGCGCCCGACGATCGAGGTCAACGGCATGGCGGGCGGCTATACCGGGCCGGGAGCCAAGACGGTCATCCCCTCGCGGGCCTTCTTCAAGATTTCCTGCCGTCTTGTGGGCGATCAGGATCCGTTCAGGATCCGCGAAACCTTCCGCGCCTATGTGCGGGCCAATGTGCCCGATGGCGTTCAGGTGGCGTTTTCCGAAGAGGGCGGGGCCTCGCCCGCCGTTCAGGTTCCGGAGGACAGCCCGGCCATCCGCGCCGCCGCCCGCTGCCTGGCGGAGGAATGGGGCAGACAGCCGGTGATGATGGGCTCCGGCGGCTCCATCCCCGTAGTGCGCTCCTTCAAGGACATCCTGGGCATGGACAGCCTGCTCATCGGCTTCGGCCTGAACGAGGACGCCATCCACTCGCCCAACGAGAAATACGACCTGCGCAGCTTTCACAAAGGCATGCGCAGCTGGGCGCGCATCATCGCGGCGCTGGGCGAAGGAGGGCAAGCCTGACGGGCCAGGAGCGCGGTTGTTACAAGATTCGTCGTCTCCGCGAAGGCGGGAACGGCGTGTGCAAGGAAAATCACTCCAGCAGGAAGCGGGCTTTCCTGTCTTTGGTTTATTTGTAACTATTTGATATAATTGTACAATCGTCATTGCCGGGCTTGTCCCGGCAATCCAGGGCCAGGCGCACATGTATGTGTGTGGGGCACCTCTCGTGGCAAAAAGCGGGGCGGCGCCGTATATCGCCCCTTCTGTTCGTATCCTTTGTCACTCCGCCGCAAGGAGCGCCGCAGCCATCACCATGACCGGCGGCGCAACCCGCCCTGGATGCCCGGCACGGGGGCCGGGCATGACGGAAATTATTGATATTCCTGTAACAATTATCGTTTCATGGAGGTATTTCGCCAACCGCTCACTTGAAAGAAAGAACGAAAAGCGTGCAGCGCTCATGCCGGAAACACATTGTTTTTTGCTGTTAGTCTGGCTCCGAATTTTCCTTGGACACTACTGCGCCTTCGCGGGAACGGCGTGTGCAAGGCGGATTTTCGGTGAAACCCTGTAAAACCCCGCCCCCTCTTACCCTCTCAGCCAGTAGAGGAAGAAGCCCAGCATGCCGATGCCGGTGGCCAGATAGACCCAGCCGGTGGCGCGCAAAACCATGTCGAGATAATCGGGGGCGTCATCCGTATTGCCCGCCGCCCCGCCGGTTTCGCCATTCTTCGCCTGGATATGGCGGCTGTCGTCATCCCGTGCCATGCGGGGAGTTTACGCCGCATCCAGCCGCGCGCGCAAGAAGGCGGGCAGGACGTTTTCCGGCATCCGGGCGCCGGGCAGATTGCGCGGATCGGGGATGATTTCGCCGGCGCGCGTCTCGACGGGAACGACCCCGGCCCAGATGGGCAGGGCGTAATCCTCTTCCTCGTCGCCCACGCCGCCAGTTCCGACTTTCGCCGAGGCGTTGTCCAGCGAGAAGGACAGAACCGTGGTGATCTTCAGCTCCGTCTCCGTCATCGGCCTGAGCAGTTCCGTCCGGCCGGGGAAATAGGCCTCGATCATGCCGAGCAGCCGCGCCTCCTTTTCCTCGTCCGGCACGACATGCGGCGTGGCGTGGATCATCACCGAGCGGAAGTTGACCGAGTGATGAAAAGCCGAGCGGGCCAGCTTGAAGGCGTCGAGAATGGAAACGGTCAGGCAGCACGGCGCGCCGGCGGCGGCCTTCATCTTGCGTCCGGCGCGCGAGCCGTGGATATAGACATGCGCGCCCTCGCGCCAGTGCATGGTGGGAAAGACCACCGGCGCGCCATCCATGACGACGCCCAGATGCGCCAGCGGCTGGGCGTCGAGAATGGCGGCGATCGTGCCGAAGTCATAACGGGCCTTGTGATTCGCCCGGCGCAGCCGCGCCCTGTCCGACGGCGCATCGCCTGTTTTTTTCGCCATGGAAAAGCTCTCTTTGACGTTGTCCGAGAAGGTCTCTTTCACGGCCCGCGAGCCTATGGGGAGGAGCAAAATCCGCATAGGGCCAGTTTTTTCGCGCCAATGTGACAGATTGTGATAGTTAACTTGACTTCCATCAAGGTGCTGACAAAATGCCGCAGATTATCTTGCCGCCGCAGACAACAACCGGGAGCCTTCGACCAGATGAAAACCGTCTTTCGCGCCCTTGCCCTGAGCGCCGCCTGCGCGGCCCTGCCGGCCGCCGCCTGCGCCGCCGGAGTGACGGTGGAGAATCCTTTCGCCCGCCCATCATTGGGCGCGGCGCGCAACTCCGCCGCCTACATGACGCTGAAGAACACCTCCGGCCAGCCGGACAGGCTGATCCGCGCCGAGGGCGATGTGGCGGCGGAAGTCTCCCTGCACACCCATCTGATGAAGAAGATGGACGGCAGGGCCGTCATGCGGATGCGCCCGGTGAAGGACATGCCCATCCCGGCGCATGGCGAGACGAAGCTGCAACCGGGCGGCCTGCACATCATGCTCATCGGCGTCAGGAAGGCGCTCAAGCCGGGAGATTCCTTCCCGCTCAAGCTGATTTTCGCCCATGCCGCCCCGGTCACGGTGACGGTGCCGGTCAAGCCCCTTTCGGCCACCATGGGCATGCACAAGATGAAGATGGACGGAAAAATGATGATGAAGGGCAAGATGGCCCCTTCTGACTGATTTCGCCAAAAGCCCCGACGCCCGCCGCCTTCCAGCCTCTGCCCCCGGCTGGCTGGCGATGCCGGGCCGGACCCCGCCGCCTTTTCAGGCGGCGGGGTTCTTCTTTTCGCGTTCGCGCCATTCGCGGAAGCTGACATAGAGGCTGCTGGCCAAGATCAGGGCGATGCCGAAAAGGGCCGGGGCGTCCGGAACCTGGCCGAAGGCCAGCCATCCGGCGAGCACGCCCCACAGGACGATGGAATAGCGCCACACCGCCGTTTTGCTCACCGGGGCGATGCGCACCGCGACGATGATCAGCACATAGGCCAGCCCGAGAAACAGCGCGCAGGCGGACAGCGCCATCCACTCCGCGCCCGATGGGGCGGGATATGGAGCGAAGAACAGCATGGCCATGCCCAGAACCTGCACCAGGATGACATTGCCCAGCGCCACCACCAGGGCGGGCGCGCCGGAGGGAATACCACGGGTGGAAAGATCGCGCCCGGCCACGCCGAGCATGGCCAGAAAGGCCGCCAGCGCCCACAGGCCGTATCCTTCCGTGCCCGGGCGCACGACGAACAGCGCCCCGGCGAAGCCGGCAATCACGGCGATGACGCGCCGCGCCCCGGGCCTTTCGCCTTGCAGCCAGGCGGCCAGCGGAATGATCGCCAGCGGCGAAAGATTCATGATGGCCAGAATGTTGGCGATGGGCATGTGCATCAGCGCCGTCAGATACAGGATGGTCACGGCGGTGTCCCACAGGGAGCGGACGATGACCGCGCGGCTGCCCAGCCATTTCAGCGCGCCCGGCCCGTGCCCCGGCAGAACGAGGATGAGTCCCAGCGTGACGGCGAGAATGAGCGCCCCGCGACAGGTAATGATCGCGCCCAGCGGCATGGCCTCGCCGAGCAGCTTCACGATCGTGTCGTTGGCCGTGTAGAGCGCCATGGTCAAGACCATGATCCCCGCGCCCAGCGCCTCATGTCCGCTCCGTTCCCTCATGCCAGACCCTGTGCGCCGCCAGACGCGCATTAGCAAGAGGGAATGTCATGGAAAAAGGCGGACGCCGCCGCTTTCCCGCCTGCCCGGCGCAATCTGGATTTTCCGGTTCATTGCCGCCCCCCCCCCCC
>JALUFY010000293.1 GCA_027051995.1 Hyphomicrobiales bacterium | reverse complement strand
CATGGGAACGGGCTCCACGAAATGGGGCAGGGGAGAGGTCAGTCTTCCGGCGGTGTATAGGCCGGATTGTCCGGCGAGCGGTAGGGGTGAATGAGGCCGGGCCTGAAAAACATCGCCAGCCCGCGCGCGATGAAGGCGATGGCCGCCGCGAAGGTCATGACGGCGATGAAATAGGAGATGTAGAACTGCGGAATGTGCAGATATTCCGTCATGTCGCCGTATTCTTTCGCCCGCGCCGCCAGCTGCCAGACCCGGATGGCCGGCCAGAAAAGCGCCACGCCGCAGGCCACGTTGACGATGAGGTCAAGGGCCCTGCGCAGCCAGGGGCCCATGAAGCCTTCCATGAGATCGACGATGATGTGCTCGCCCTTGAAGGACACCGCCGGAAGCGAGGAAAAAACGATGATGGCCAGCGCCAGCCGCGTCAGCTCGGTGGCCGATTCGATGGGATTGTTGATGGTGGAGCGCAGGACGACGTCGAAAAACGTCATCACCATGAGCGCGAAGAGTACCACCCCCGCCAGCCGCGACGGCGCGTTTCCGAGGAAACGCAAGACCCGCCGCCCGGATGTTTCACCGGCTGCCCCCGGCATGACGGGGGTGGTTCTCGTTTCAGGGCAGGACGCCGCCGCTGACCGGCTCGCATCCCGCCCCGAAACCGCTTGATCCGGGGAGCGCGCCTCAGTCATGGAAAGGGGCCGCTCCCCGAAGAAGGCCTCCGGGCAATCCGCATGCACGCATTACTTGAAGGCCTTCATCTGTTCCTGAATAAAGGTCATGACGGCTTTCGCGTCAACACCTTTCTGGTTCACTTCCTGCACCACTTTGTCGCGGATTTTGGCCGCCATGGCCGCATAGGCCTTCTGGTCATCCGCCGAGGCCACGGTGACGGAAACCTTCGGGTTGCCCCTGGCCGCTTCCATGACCTTCTTGTCGTTGGTTTCCCACACGCCGCCGGCCATGCGCGACAGCGGCTCGCCGAAGACCTTCTCCTGCAGCGCCTTCTGATCGGCGGGCGACAGCGACTTGAACTTGTCCGAATTCATGATGATGGCGAAGGAGCCGCGATAGAAGCCGCCCGGCATCATGTAGACGTTGGGCGCCACGTCGTCGAGCTTGAAGCCCTTGCGGCTCTCCATGGGGAACATCACGCCGTCCGCCGCGTGCGAGGAGAGCGTCTCGTAGACCTTCGGCGCGGGCACGCGGATGCCGGTGGCCCCAAGGGCCGCGCCGACATCGCCGGAGACGCCGCCGCCAAGGCGCAGCTTCAGCCCCTTGATCTGCGAAAGTTTGGTGATCTTCTTGCTGGCGATGGTGTGCAGCTGGCCCGGCCCGTGGGTCATCAGGCCGATGACCATGACGCCCTTGTGCTCGTTGGCCTTCTTCAGATACTTCTCGTGGGCGCGCCAGTAGGCCACGGAGGCCGCCTGCGCCCCGCCCTTGTAGCCGGGCAGCTCGATGATCTTGGTGACGGTGAAGCGGCCCGGATTGTAGCCGTGGAAAATCCACGTAATGTCCGCCGCGCCGTCCTGAATGAGGTCGAACTGCGCCGGCGGCGAGGCCAGCTTGTATTTGATCTGCGCCGTCACCCGGCCATCGGTGGCCTTCTCGATCATCTTGATGAGCTGCGGGAACATCTGGGCGTTCATGCCGTGGCCGGGCGGCGCCCAGCTGGAGATGATGAGCTTGGTGGCGGCATCGGCGGAAATGGCCGAAAGCGAAAGGGCTGTGGCGGCCATCAGGCCGGCTGCGAATGTCCTCAGGCGCATGATTGTGGTGTCTCCCTCCGGTTGAAATCAGGGCGCAAAAAACCCGCTTCTTCCGCCATTGTCCGGGCGGGCATGCCCAGCGGAAGCGCAACTGATTGTTTTTTCTTCTCTTTATCCGTTACTGGCGGCAGGTGTTTTAACGCCGCTGGATAGATTAACTGTCCACATGCGCGCGTCAAGGGGCGAAAAGGCACACTAGACTTTGGTAGGGGGATGCGCCGAAGGCTTTGGCGGGAGGATGCGCTGGAGCCTCAATAGGCCTGCAAAATCCAGCGCCCGCCCGCCTGCGACAGATACAGGCGGCTTTGCTGAAGCGCCGCCTGAAGCTGATCCAGCGCCAGGGGAGAGGAGAGAGTGACCACCGCCCCGTTGCCCGACAGGGTGGAGACATCCAGCCCTGAAACCCCCGGCGTCGTGCGGATGCGCGCCTGCAGGTTCTGCCATTCGCGCAAGCCGCGGAACGGCACGGTGACGGAAATCCGCGTCGCCGCGCGCGCGGGCGTTCTGGCCGCGCGCTGCTGCGCCACGTGCTTTTTCCACTTGTAGAGCATGACCGCGTGAAAACGCCGCGCCGCCTGGGCCGCCGCCGCCTCCACGCCGCCTTCGGTGGAGACGTAGGTCTTGTCGAAGGCGATACGGCCCACGGGTGACTTGCCCGTCATCACCGCGCGCACCGAATTGTCGCCCTTCGGCTCGGCGATGGCCACCAGCACGGCCTCCGTGTCATAGCGCATCTGCAGCGCCTGAAGCTTCACCTTGTCGCGCTCCAGCGCCTCTTGCGCGGTGATCGTCTGGGTGTCCGTCAGATCGCCCACCGGCACGAGAATGGGCACAAGGGCGTGTTCGGCGTCCAGATTTTCCCACGCCTTGCGCCAGGGATTCGGCTTCCACAGCACGGGGCCGCCGTCCGTCTTCCACACCGGCACGATGAGGATGCGCGGCGCCTGCTGCGTGGTATATCCCGCGCCGGCCTCGCGCAGCGCCTTG
>JALUFY010000292.1 GCA_027051995.1 Hyphomicrobiales bacterium | reverse complement strand
GGAACCAGGCGGAGGCCCGCCGCAGGGTCTTTTGCGCCAGCAGATAGAATTCCAGCTGCCTTTCGCCATCGATGCGCCCGTCCAGCCTGTCGATGGCGGCGTTGAGCTCGCGCATGCCGAAAGCGGTCCAGGCCAGGGCGAAGGCGGCGGCGATTTCGGCCACGCCGCGCCCGGTCTCCTCGATCTTGCGGCTGACGAAGGCCGGGCCGCCGTGATTGATCATGGCGTTGCCCAGCCGGTTGGCAATGATCTCGCGGCGCAGGCGGTGGGTTTCGATCTCTTCCCTTTGCCTTTCGCGCATCAGCGGCGGGAAATAGGCCATCAGCTCCTCGCGGAACCAGTCCCTGTCGACGATGCCGCAATCCAGCAGATCGTCGAACAGGACGATCTTGGCGTAGGACATGAGCACGGCCAGCTCCGGGCGGGTCAGCGCCTGGCCCCTGGCGCGGCGTTCGGCCAGCTGCGAATCCAGCGGCAGATCCTCCAGCTTGCGGTCCAGCGCGCCGCGATTCTCCAAAGCGTGCATGAGGCGGATCATGTCGCCGTTCTCCGCCGCCGCGCGCGCCTGCGTCATGGACAGGCACAGGGTCTGGAGATAGTTGTTGCGCAGCACCAGGGCGGCCACGCCGTCTTCCATCTCCGCCAGCAGCGCGTTGCGCTCCTTACGCGTCAGTTTGCCGGCCTTCTCCGCCGCGCCGAAGGCGATCTTCATGTTCACCTCCATGTCGGAGGTGTTCACCCCGGCGGAATTGTCGATGGCGTCCATGTTGACGCGCCCGCCGCCCAGGGCATACTCGATGCGCGCCTTTTGCGTCAGGCCCAGGTTGGCTCCTTCGCCCACAGCCCGGACGCGCAATTCCTTCGCGGTGACGCGCACCGGATTATTGGCCGTATCGCCCACGTCCGCGTCGCGTTCGCTCGAGGCGCGCACATAGGTGCCGATGCCGCCCAGCCACAGCAGCCCGGCGCGGGCGCGCAGAATGGCGCGGATCAGCTCGTTTGGCGTCAGGGAGGCCTCCTCCACCTCCAGCAGGGCGCGCGCTTCCGCGCTCAGGGGGATGGACTTCAGCTTGCGCGAAAAGACGCCGCCGCCTTTCGAGATCTTCTTCCTGTCATAATCCCGCCAGCTGGAGCGCGGCAGGTTGAACAGCCTCCTGCGCTCCTTCCAGGCGATGGCCGGATCGGGATCGGGATCAAGAAAGATGTCGCGGTGATCGAAGGCGGCCACCAGCTTGATGGCCTTCGACAGCAGCATGCCGTTGCCGAAGACGTCTCCGGACATGTCGCCGACGCCGATGACGGTGACCGGCTCCTTCTGGATGTCCACGCCCATTTCGCGGAAATGGCGCTTCACCGCCTCCCAGGCGCCGCGCGCCGTGATGCCCATTTTCTTGTGGTCGTATCCGGCCGATCCGCCGGAGGCGAAGGCGTCGTCCAGCCAGTAGCCATGCTGGCGCGCAAGGGCGTTGGCCATGTCCGAGAAGCTCGCTGTGCCCTTGTCGGCGGCGACCACGAGATAGGGGTCGCCGCCGTCCAGCCGCACGATGCGCTCCGGCGGAACGGTTTCGCCGTCCACGATGTTGTCCGTCATGTCCAGCAGGGTGGAGATGAAGCGCCGGTAGGCCCGCTTGCCGGCCTCCAGCTGGGCTTCGCGCGAGGCTTCCGCCGGGGGCTTGCGGACGATGAAGCCGCCCTTGGCGCCCACCGGCACGATGACGGCGTTCTTGACATTCTGCGCCTTCACCAGGCCCAGAATCTCGGTGCGGAAGTCCTGCGGCCTGTCCGACCAGCGGATGCCGCCGCGCGCCACCGGCCCACCGCGCAGATGCACGCCCTCCACGTCCGGCGCATGGACGAAAATTTCCGCCCAGGGCTTCGGATCGGGCAGGAAATCCACTTCGCGCGCGGCCAGCTTGAAGGCCACCGGCGCGGGCAGGCCCTGCGATTTGCGCCCCTGCCAGAAGTTGGTGCGCCGCATGGCCATCAGGGTGGTCAGATACATGCGGAAGATGCGGTCTTCATCGAGCGATTGCACCTTCGCCAGCCCGGCCAGCGCCTCCTTGCGCAGGGCGCGCGCCTTTCTGATACGCGTTTCGCGCCTGGCGCGGCCCGGTTTGAACAGAGTGGTGAAAATCTCCAGCAGCTTGTCCGTCAGCTTGGGATGATTGCGCAAGGTGGCGGCGATATAGGCCCCGCTGTAGGGAATGGCCGCCTGATGCAGCCAGCGGGCGATGGCCCGCAGGATGGTGACCTCGCGCCAGTCCAGCCCGGCGGTGAGCGTCAGGGCGTTGAAGGAATCATCCTCCGCGTGGCCGTTCCACACCGCGAGGAAGCTGTCTTCCAGCTTCGGCCCCAAGGCCTCCAGATCGATGCTGTCCAGCCCCTCGGCCTGAAGCACCATCTCATGGATGAAAATCTCGCGCGCCTGCTCATGTCCGCCCCGGCGGACGTTGAAGGTGCGCTCCTCGATGGATGACAACCCGGCGTGGCCGAGGATGGGCACGCGGGCGGCCAGCGGCAGGGGCGCGCCGGAATGATAGAGCTTCAGGCGGATGACATTGGCCGCGTCGGCGGGCGTGCGGAACAGATGCACCGCCACGTCGCCTTCCCTGCCGTCGAGGGATTCGATGATTTCCAGATCGCGCAGGGATTGGCGCGGCGAATAGGCCTCCATGTAGGCCTGCGAAAAGGCGTTGTCATAGAGCCGGGCGATGCGCGCCGCCTTGCGCGGGCCCCATTCGGCGCGCGCCGCCTCGGCC
>JALUFY010000291.1 GCA_027051995.1 Hyphomicrobiales bacterium | reverse complement strand
GGAGATGGTGGTCTTGCCCGACGACTTGTGCGCCGCCGCGATGAAGATGCGCGGAATGGATAAGGCCATGTCGTGCCCGCCCTGAAGTAATCAACTGGATACCTTTACCAGTCCGGCGCGCCGGACGCCAGTTGCGCGATTTTATCCTTTTCCCGCGCCAGGGCCTTTTCCAGAAGCGCCCGGTGCGCCTCCGGCAAATCCAGCGCCAGCGCGGCCCGGTGCCCCTTGGGCGACATCTTCAGCAGCGTCTTGGCCAGAATATCCACCAGCTTGTCTTCGTCATAATCCGCATACTTGTCCACGAACGGTTGCAGGTAATGTTCGATGAAAACCACGTCCACGGCGTTTTCCAGAGCCTGCGAGAGCCTGTCCCTTTTCAGCGCCTGCTTGCGCACCAGCCGTTGCGCCACGGCGACATCCTCATCCGGAAAGCCATGCCGCGCCATGATTTTGCCGAGCACCTTGGCGTGATGCTCCCGGCAGGCCTTGCGCCAGGCGTTGTAACCCTTGCGCCCGGCGGGATAAGAGGCGCGCGCAACATCGAAGCGCCGCAGATGCTGGCCATAGGCCGCAGCCTTCAGCACCTCCGGCGCGTCCGGATACATCGCCTCGAGCCGCGCCAGAAGACGGCGCGAATAGACCTGCTCGAAAGGCATCTCCACGCCATCGAGAACATCCCGGCGCGGATCATCGGCGTTGGCCGCATCGATATCCGCCAGAACCTTGCGCAATCTCTCCGTCACATCATCTCTCCCTGAATCCGAAACATGCTTTTTTCCATGCACACGGCATGGCCGCATGAGCGGAAAAGCGGATTATCCATGCGTTCATGGTCGCGTCTCAACATCGATATTGATAATGCGTCGCATTCCGGGACAGGCAACGGCGAACGGCCCGTCTTTTCATCCCCCGGGAGCGCGTCAAACACAAACACAAGAAAAAGGGCCCGCAACGGGTGCGGGCCCTTGTCCGTTTCGCTCCGGCCGGATCAGGCGGCCTTTTTCATCTCCACGACATCGGCGTCCTTGATCACCAGATGCGGATCGACATCCGCGTCGGCCAGGGATTTGGGCATCAGCGGCAGCACCTTGGTGGCCAGCACCGTAATCAGCGCCGCGATGGCGAAACCCGACGCGCCCAGCACGATCTCCGGGAAGCTCGGCGTATAGGGATTGATCATCCCCTCGAAGAACGAGCTGGAAACCTCCTTGCCGGGGAACAGCACCAGCGGATAGGCCTGCCCGCCGATGATGATGACGTAAATCAGGCTGAGCCCGCCAAGAACCACCAGCAGCGAGGCGATGAACACCGGCTTCATGCTGGTCTTCGCCGATTTTGAAAACACCATGACGAAGGGAATAATGGTGCCAACAAGCACGAACCCGGCCCAGAACAGGAAGGAATAGACATTGCCGCCGAACAGCAGGAAATGCTCCACGCCCTGATGCTCCGCCGCGTAGAAGTTCGTCAGATGCTGCACCGCGACGAAATAGAACGCCGCCGCCACGAAGACGCCCAGCAGACGCCCGGCGCGGTTGATCAGCCCGTTGCCCAGCGGCCGCTCCGTCAGCCGGTAGAGCGAGATCAGCATGATCAGGAAGAACGCCAGGCCGAAGGAGAACGACAGGGCGATGAACATCGGCGCGTAGATGGCCAGATCATACCCCTGACGGGCCACCAGCCAGCCGAAGATGGAGCCCGTGCCGGTGGTCAGGATGAGCCGCCAGACGAAGGCCAGCGTGCCCGCCGCCTTGTAGTAGCGGCGCACCTGGAACTTGCTCGACATCTGCGTGTAGAGATAGAGCAGCACCACGGCGAAGAAGCCGTTGTAGAGATAGATGTTCCAGGCGAAAATCGACTTGAAATTGTATTTCGTCATGGCGACGATCAGCCTGTCCGGGCGGCCGAGATCAAGCACCAGGGCGGTCAGGCCGCCGGCCAGCACGGCCATGGCCATGATCGCCGAAAGCCGCCCCAGCGGCTTGTAGGGCGTCTTGTTGAACACCGTGCCGATGGAGGCCACGTTGAGCACGCCGGAGGCCGCCACGATCAGAAACACGGCGAAGACATGCGGCATGCCCCAGACGATCTGGTTGGTCATGCCCGTCACGATGTGCCCGTGATGCTCCATGTACCACGCGGCCAGCACGCCCGCGCCCGCGATGGCGCCCAGAATGGCGAGCGTGGCGTAATAGCCCACGCGCCCCTCAAGCAGGGAATAGTGAATCCGCTTCATCGTCGTCTCTCTCCCTCTCTCGCTCAAGGCAGCCGTGCGTAGCGCACGCCCGGATCAGCGCCCAGATCGGCGCGGATCTGATAGGATGGCCCGCTGGCGAGCCGCTTGGAGATATCCGAATCCGGGTCGTTCAGATCGCCGAACAGGATCGCGCCCTTGTCGCAGGCCTCGGCACAGGCCGGAATCCCGCCCGCGTCCACCCGGTGCACGCACATGGTGCAGGCTTCCACCGTGCCCTGTCCGCGCGGCGCCCAGGGGGCCTTCTCCTCTTCCGGAACCTCGTGATGCTCGAAGGAGCGCGCCTTGTAGGGGCAGGCCATCATGCAGTAGCGGCAGCCGATGCAGATATGCCGGTTGACCAGCACGATGCCGTCGGCCCGCTTCATCGACGCGCCCGTCGGGCACACGTCCACGCAGGGCGGATTGGCGCAATGCTGGCACATGACCGGCAGCGACATGGCGAAGCCGGTCTTCGGATCCTTCACGTCCACCTTGCGGATCCATTGCGGATCGGTGGGCGAGCCCGCCTTGGCCTCCCAGCCGTTTTCCGCCTTGCAGGCGGCCACGCACTTGTCGCAGCCGCTCTTGCACACGGTGGTGTCGATCAGCATGCCCCAGCGCTTTTTCGGATCGGCCTTGGCCGCCGCCTCGCTGCTCATGGTCATCAGCGTCACGCCGGGCGCCAGCGCGATGACGCCCGCCGCCGCCGATTTCTTCATGAATTCGCGGCGCGCCTCGTCAACGCGGGTATCGGGAGAATGACTGGTCATTTCCTGCCTCCCTCAAGGTATTTGATCAGTCCGGACGCCTCCGCGCGCATCGTCCCGGCGCGGTGCTTCAGGGCCGCCCGCCCCGCCGCCTTGTCCGGCACCGAGACATGACAATCCCAGCAGTCGGGCCTGACCGCCACGTAGTCGTGGCAGGTGCGGCAGAAGTGCTTTTCCGATTTGATGGTCACGGGTTTTCCGTCATCCCCCTTCACGGCATGACAGCTCAGACAGGCCTGCAACGACCTCTTGCCGCCACGCACCCCCTGATACATGGTTGCGTCACGCCGGTGCTTGAGGATCTTCATGTGCTGGCGCTTCATCTGCTCCGCCGGAAGCACACACTCGCCCTTGCTCTTGTCAATGATCACCTTCGGCGCGATTCCGCCCGCCTGGGCCCCCGCCGCGCCCAGAACGAGCACGGCGGCGGCGGCGAAGACGGAAACGAGTTGTGTCAGCCTCGAAATCATGGCGTCCGCCCGTGGTTGAAGGTTACTGCCCAAGTCCCATCTTGATGTAGCCCGTCGGGCAGACATCGGAGCAGATGTGACAGCCGACGCACCTGCTGTAGTCGGTAAAGACATACCGGCCAACGGCGCGCTCGTCCTTCTTGACCCTGTGCACCGCGTCCTGCGGGCAGAAGATCACGCAGTTGTCGCACTCGAAGCACAGCCCGCAGCTCATGCAGCGCTCGCCCTCGTATCTGGCCTGCTCCTCGGTCAGCGGCTTGATGCGCTCCTGGAAGTTGCCCAGCACATGATCGGCGTCCACCGGAATTTCCTCGCGGATGGCCCGCGGCTGCTCGGTGAAGTGGCCGAGGAACATCTCCTCGTGGGTAATCACGTCCTTGCTCGAGCGGTCCTCGAAGTTGTGCACCGCCCAATCGGCGCTGGAGGTGCCCAGCGTCTGCGTGCCGTCATAGGGCTGCAAATCCCGGCCGCGCTGGTTCAGCTCCGCCAGCAGGTTGAAGTGCGCCACATCCACCTTCGGCCGCTTGGCCAGCTCCTCGCCGGAGAGGAAGAAATCGATCTCGTCGGCGGCGATGCGCGCGTGCCCGATGGCCGTGGTCAGCAGATGCGGGCGGATGATGTCGCCGCCGGCGAAATGCTTCTCCTTGCCCGACACGCGGAAATAGGCGTCGGTGTCCATGAAGCCGCGCTCGTTGGCCATGTCCTCGAAGCCCTCGAAGTCGCCGGACTGGCCGATGGCCGAGACGATGATGTCGCCTTCCAGCACGAACTCGGTGCCCTCGACGGGGATGGGCGTCATGCCGTCCATGGTGCACTTGCACATCTTCAGGCCCGTGGCGCGGCCGTTTTCGTCCTTCACCACCTCCAGCGGCATGATGCCGCCCTTGATCTCCACGCCCTCGCGCATGGCCTCGTCGCGCTCGTGCTTGGCGGCGAACATCTCGTCGATCTCGAACAGCGAGGTCAGAACCGCCTTGACGCCCTCGCGCTTGAGGATGCCGGCCACGTCCTCGGCGGTGAAGCCGCTGATCTTGCCGTCGATGTTGTCAACGGATTTCACCTCGGCGATATGGCCCAGGCGGCGCGCCACAGAGGCCACGTCAATGGAGGTGTCGCCGCCGCCCACCACGATGATGCGCTTGGCGGTGCCATAGACCCAGCCCTGGTTGAAGGCTTCCAGAAACTCCACGCCTGTGATGCAGTTCTCTGTGCCCTGCCAGCCGGGGATCGGCAAACCGCGCCCCTTCTGCGCGCCGATGGCCCAGTAGATGGCGTCATAGTCGCGCTCCAGCTCCTCCACGGAGACGTCGCGGCCGACGCGGGTATTGGTCTTCACCTCCACGCCCATGTCGAGAATGCGCTGGATTTCCTGATCCAGCTTGTCGCGCGGCACGCGGTAGGTCGGGATGCCATAGCGCATCATGCCGCCCAGCTTCTCGTGCTCGTCGAAGATGGTCACCGCATGACCCTTCTTGCGCAGGAAATAGGCCATGGCCATGCCGCCCGGCCCGGCGCCGATGACCGCCACCTTCTTGCCGGTGGATTCGGAGGGAATGGTGAATTTGACGTCGTTCTCCGCCGCCCAGTCGCCGACATAGTGCTCCAGGGCGTTGATGCCGACGAAATCGTCCACCACGTTGCGGTTGCAGCCTTCCTGGCACGGAGCCGGGCACACGCGCCCCATCACGCCGGGGAAGGGATTGGCCTTCGTCATGCGCTCGAAGGCGTATTCCTGCCAGGGCTGCCCCTCCTTCGCCGGCTTGTCCATGCCGCGCGCGATGGCCAGCCAGCCGCGGATGTCATGGCCGGACGGGCACGACGCCGAGCACGGCGGCGTCTTCACGATGTAGGTCGGGCACTTGTAGGAATGATCCGCCTTGAAGATCTTCTCTTCCAGATCCCAGTCGTCGGGCGTCACCCCCGGCTTGAAGCGGCGAAAGTTCTTTCCCTCGGTCTTGTTGTCGGTCATTGATTTCCCTCCATCTGCCTGCGCCGGCCTTGGCCGCGGCAGGCGGCGTTGCTCGAAAAGGTTTACGCGTCTTCTTTTGCCTGCTCGCTGTCGCCGGATTCATCCGCCGTTCCGTCCAGCTCCGCCTCCTGCTCCGAGCCGGGCAGGACGATGGCGTTGGACACCAGCTGATGCACGGACATGATGTCGTCCATGGCGTAGCCGTTGTAGGGCATGATCTTGGAGAACTGCGTCTTGCAGATGGCGCAGATGGCGGCCATCTTGTTGACGCCGTATTCCTCCGTCACCTGCTTGAGCGCCTTCATGCGCGGGCTGCCACCCTTCTTGCGCAGCTCCATCAGGTCATCGGTCAGCAGGCCGCCGCCGCCGCCGCAGCACAGCGTGGCCTCCTTGATGGTGTCCTCGGGCATGTCGTAGTAGTTGTTGCACACCGCCTTGATGATGTTGCGCGGAATGTCGAACTGCCCGCCGGGATACTTGCCCATCCTGGAGGCGCGCGCCACGTTGCACGAATCGTGGAACGTCAGCGTCAGGTGATCGTTCTGCGACTTGTCGAACCGCAGCTTGCCTTCCTGGATGAGATCCCAGGTGAATTCGCAGATATGCTGCGGCACCGGATAATTGGGATCGAGGAAGTCGAACGGCCCGGCCAGCGTGTTGAGGAACTGATAGGCGGCGCGCCAGGCATGCCCGCACTCGCCGATGATGATGCGCTTCACACCCAGCCGGATGGCCTCGCGGCGGATTCGCTGGGCGATCCTGCGCATGTTCTCGTAGGAGCCGATGAACATGGCGAAGTTGGCCGCCTCGGAGGCGTAGGTGCTGATCGTCCACTTCACGCCCGCGGCGTGAAACACCTTTGCGTAGCCGATGAAGCCGTCGATGTGCGGCTCGGCGAAAAAGTCGGCCGACGGCGGAATGAGCAGGATATCGGCCGGCTCGTCCACCGGGATGCGCACCTTCACGCCGGTATCTTCCTCGATTTCCTCCTCGAGATCTTCCATCGTCGCTTTCAGCGCCGGGGCCTGAAGGCCCAGGTTGTTGCCGATGTCATAGACCTTGCCGATGATCTCGTTGGTGTATTTCATGCCGACGCCGACGGAGTCGAGAATCTCGCGCGCCGCCATGGTGATCTCGGCGGTGTCGATTCCGTAGGGGCAGTAGACCGAACAGCGGCGGCATTCGGAGCACTGGAAGTAGTAGGTGTACCACTCGTCCAGCACCTCTTCTGTCAGCTCGCGCGCCCCCACCAGCGAGGGGAACCACTTGCCCGGCAGGGTGAAGTAGCGCCGGTAGACCGAGCGGATCAGATCGGCGCGCGCCACCGGCATGTTCTTCGGATCGGCGGTGCCCATGAAGTAGTGGCACTTGTCGGTGCATGCGCCGCACTTCACGCAGATGTCGAGGAACAGGCGGAACGAGCGGAACTTGCCGCGCAAGTCCTGCATCTTGTTGAGCGCCACTTCCTGCCAGTTGTCGGGCCGCTCGCCCGGATAGCCCAGCTTCTCCTGAAATTCCGGAGCCGCCGGAAAGGACTTGATATGCGCCGCCGCGCCATCCACGGGCTCGGGCACGTAAAGGGGATCGGTCAGGGCCTCCTGCGTGGTCAGCTCCTCGACGACTTTTTCTTCCTCAGCCACGGTACTCTCCCGCCAAATCTGTCATTGTCTCTCGTTGAGCGTCTGTGGGGCTATTTCTTGCCCGGCGGCTCGTCGTAAACCACTTCATCGATGCTGGGCAGCCACGGCACCGGGTGGAACTTCTCACGCGGGTTGTCCACCATGTTGCGCGTCGGCGAGAAGAACACGCCGGGCGCGTGCACCAGCTTGGAGAACGGGAAGATGATCAGGAACAGCGCCACCAGACCCAGATGCACGAGCACGCCGAAGTCCGTGGGCAGCGGCTGCCAGTTGAAGGTCATCAGCCCCAGGAAGAAAGCCTTCACGCCAACCACGTCGGGTTTGTTGACGAAGGTCATCATCAGGCCGGAAAAGCCGATCAGGATGAACATCAGCAGCATCAGATAGTCCGAGGGGCTGGAGATGTAGCGCACGCGGGAAACGAGAATGCGCCGCGCGAACAGGCCCAGCCCGCCGAGCACGAAGAAGATGCCGGCGTATTTCCCGAAGGGCTGCGCCAGGGTGATCAGCGTGGGAACGGGCTGCACGAAATAGCGCGCGTGGCGGATCAGGATGAGCCACAGGGACAGGTGAAACATCATGGCGAAAATCCAGATCCACTTGTTGGATTTCCACAAGGATTCGAAAAACGCCACTTCCTTGAACATGCGCCAGACAACGCCCGTGCGCGTCACCGGCGCCGGAGTCGTCGGAATGACGGCGGGCGCGGGCGTCTTCCAGTATCCCCAGACGCGATAGGCTACGCCGGCGGCGAAGACGATGAACGCCACATAATACAACAGCGCATAGAGAACAGTGATCACCTGTTTCCCCTCCCGGTTGATCAAGGCGGGCCCGGCGGACCGGACCCGCCCGTTTTCAGTGCTTTTCGCTGACTGGGATCAGACGCAGCCCGTCGGCTTCGGCAGGCCGGCGATCTTGCACGCCTGCTTGGCCGGGCCGTAGGGGAACAGCTCGTAGAGATACTTGTTGTTGCCCTTCTCCGGGCCGAACTTCTTCTTCATGGCCTTCACCAGCACGCGGATGGCCGGGGCGATCTGGTATTCGTCATAATACTCGCGCAGGAAGTTCACCACCTCCCAGTGCTCGTCGGTCATCTCCACATTCTCTTCCTTGGCGATCACCTCGGCGAGCTCCTTGGTCCAGTCGCTCAGGTTGGTGATGTAGCCCTCTTCGTCATGCTCGACCGTCGTGCCGTTCACATCGTAAGCCATTTTTCAGCCTCTCCTCTTGATTTACTCTTGCATCCGGCGCCGCGTCCCGGCCCCGGAAACTGTTTTCACCCCGCCAGGCCTTACAGCCAGGCTTCGGTCTTGTCGTTGGCTTCCACCAGATCGACGAAGCCGCCGTAATCGACGACCTCGACGCCCTCGGTGATCTTGTCTCCGCCAATTCCGCGCGCCTTCAGATCCGCTTCGAGAGCGGCGATCTTCACGCCCTTGACGGACGCCAGCGCGTTGGCGGCGCGGCCGCCCTTGACGACGGCATAGACGCCATCCTCGATCAGCAGGACGGTATCGCCCTCGCTGACATGGTTCAGGCAGCTCTCAAGCGCGCTCTTTTCATAAGGCGACTTGTTCACGGTATGCAACATGGCCATTTCGCGCACCCTCCCTCAGAAGCTCAGGATAACGTCGTTCGCGGCCATGATCCTGGCCATTTCCTCACGCGAGACGATGCGGATGGAAGGCTTCTCGGCCCAGTCGTCATCCTCGTCCTCGTACATGAGCTCCATCAGGTCGTCCGCGGTCAGCCCGCGCTCGTCGAGCGATTCCTTCTCGACGAAGACCTTGGTCACCTCGAAGTCCCCCAGCGCCATGTAGGTCGGCGCGAAGTTCTTCGACCCCAGATCCTTCGTGTCCCAGCCCTTCACCAGCTGGAAGACGCCGTCATCCAGAAAGGCCAGCTCCACGTCCTGCTCGAACGCCGCGCCGATCAGCACCACTTCCAGCGCCTCGAGCGCATAGATGGTGCCGTGCGGCGCTTTCCGGTTGACGTAAAGAAATTTTTTAACGCCTTCAGACATTCCGTTTTCCCCTGTCTCTCGATTAGTCGCCGAACGTCACCAGGCGGTCGCACTGAATGCCCGCCTCGATGAGCTGGCCAAGGCCGGAAATGCGGAAGCCCGGCGCGATGTTGTAGGCGTCCTTGCCCTGCCGCTTCATCTCGTTCTCGTCCAGAATGCCGCGCCTCTGGGCGGCGGCGATGCAGACCACCAGATCGAGATCGTGCTTCTCCTGAAGCTCGGTCCATTTCTGCTGGATGTTGCGGTCGTCCTGCGGCGGCACGGTCAGCCGCGTCGCGTTGTTGACGCCGTCATGATAAAAGAAGATCCGGTAGATCTCGTGCCCTTTCTCCAGCGCCGCCACCGCGAAGTTGTAGGCGGTGTCGGACGCTTCGTGGGTATAGGGCCCCTCGTTCACCACAATTCCAAGTTTCACGAAACTCTTCCCCTGTTGGACTTGAAATGGCCAGCCGTGCTCACACGCGCCCGGCGGATGCTCGCGGGGCCGGCGCGGAAACCTCCGCGCCGGCCCCGGCGCGCTGTCGTCAATACTGGATATGCGTCGAGTGATTGTGCGTCAGACGCGCGTAGGTCCAGGTGTCGATGTGATGCTTGATGAAGGGCACATCGATCAGCTCGAAGAACCT
>JALUFY010000290.1 GCA_027051995.1 Hyphomicrobiales bacterium | reverse complement strand
GTTGTTCCATGCCCGGATTTCCCTTTGTTTTCAGCACCTTGCGAAATGTCCGACCGCTCCGGCCATCCGACCGGCGCGATGCCACCTCGCTAACCCTCTGATTTTTCCGGCTTTTCTTCCGGGGCCGGAAGACCGAGCCCCTCGACCGTCTCCGGCTCTACATCCACCACCGCGCCGCCCGCGCCGCGCACCAGCGAGAACCCTTCCTCCGCCAGGGCCCGCTCGCGCGGCGAACCCTCCGGGATGTCCCCCACCACCAGCAGGGTGCGCCGCTCCTCGGCGTCCACCGTCAGGCGGCGCGGCATCTGCGAGTGCAGGTAGGGGGCCAGCGCCACGGCGGCCTTGATCTGGAGCGGCAGCACGTCGCGCCGCTTGCAGCGGAAATTCCGCGCCAGGGCGGCGGTGTCCATCGACACCACCTTGCCCAAGAACATCAGCGGATCGTCATACCCTGCCGCCTCATACCTCTCCCGGAATTCCCTCGTGCGCCTGTTCAGCGCGCCCTTCGGCCTGCCCATCCGCCAAAACTCCGTATTTTACGCGCCCTTTCCGGGCGATTTGGAACTTTGGAACATCTCCGGAACAGCTAACTTGTTGATATACAAGCAAAGTTCCATTGTTCCATATGTTCCATGATATTCCCCCCATACACGCGCGCGCGTGCGCGCATATATGAATTTTCAGCGGAACTTTGGAACAATGGAACTTGCAAGCAATTTCAATAACTTAGATGTTCCGCCGCTGTTCCAAAGTTCCGCTTTCTCCTTTTCCCGCCCCTCTCAATGATGTCTGCCGAGCATGGCACGCGCGAAAGCGCTGGTGACATTATCCATCGAAAAAGGGGGTGCGGGGCTCTTGACAAGGCTGAAATAATTGGCTCATATTGATACTCCTCCCGGGATAAGGCTTAGGGTAGCGGCAGACCCGGGTGAGCCGCCCCTTTGGCGGCGGGAAACCGCCGCAAACATCCCCGGCTTGTGGCCGGGGCCTCTGCTTTTTCTCCATAAGCAGCCCCGTCAGGCCCAGCGCCTGGCGGGGTTTTTTCGCGGCCCCATTAAAAAAAATATTCAGATTGCGCATTTTTTTGTTGACATGTGCGCAAACTGCGTATATAACGGAAATGTCAATAACGCTTATAGGAGAAAAAAAGATGACCATCACCATCCCAGCCAGCATGATCTCCGGCACTAGCATCTATCGCGCCACGTGGGGCGATCTGGTCGCGGTTTCCGCCCGCCACTGGGGGGACGCCGCTTCCCCCATCTACTACGACGGCAAGCCGTCGCAGTGGCAGGTGGCGGACTTCCGCCACAACTCCGCCGCCGCGGCGGCGGATTATTTCGCCGATGATGTCGAGGAAATCGACATCTCCTTCGCCGACGGCGGCCTGACGCTGGCGGCGTGGGAAGCCGCAGAGGCCATCTATGCCGCCGCCGAGGACGTCATCCTCGATGCTGATGATGAGGATGATGTGCCGAGCCACATCACCGCCCTTTATGAGGCGGCGGATGTGTTCGCTGCCGAGCATCCGGCGCCCGTGGCTGCCGAGGTGGACGGCGAGGGCGTGGGGGACGCCATGCACACGGTGATCAATGCCGCTCATGACGGCGAGGTGGACAGCGGCGTGCTATCCGATCCCGAGCGCGCCGCCGAGGTGGTGGATGCGCTGGACACGCTCCAGCGCGCCAAGGAAGCCGCAGACGAGGCCCTTGACGGCCTCACCATCCGCATCAAAGACTGATACCTCGCCGGGGCTTCGGCCCCGGCCCCTCCGACGGGGGCATCTCCGGGTGCCCCTCTCCGAGGGAAGCCCGCGTGTATCGGCCCCGCGCGGGAAACGGCGAAACAGGGCCGGAAGGAGAAAAGCAATGTATCACCAGTTCATGTTCACTGACGGGCGCAAATACGCCCGCTCCGTTTATAAGACTGCCAACCTGTATGTTTCGGCAGCTCACATCATTGTGAGCCGCCTAGAAAGCGATCCGGCGCGCGACGTCGCGGATGTCGCGCGCGAGGTGCGCGACTACCTCGCGGCGAAGAGACCTGGCCCCTATGCGGGGCCGCACGGGGAGGTCAAAGATGCTCTCCCAGGGGAAGAGGGATGGCTGGAGTGGAGTCCAGCCTATGAGAGTGGCATTGAGAGATTCATTGACCGGTTCTGCGCGGCGGTGGGACTCGCCGTCGTGGTGGGCGACGCCGCAAAAAGGGGCGATGTGGCGACCCTGTTGTATTACGGGGTCAACGACCGCCAAGCGAAGGACTTGTCCCGGTGGGCCAAGGACGCCGCGGAATATATCATGAGAATTCCCGGAGCCGTTCCGGACTTTCTCGAGGAGAAAGTCCAAGGGCTTCTCGAAGGGGCCAAAGCGGCAATAGGGCACCCGGGCCTTCAAAGGGGCGGGTGGTATATTTGGGACGGCCCCGGCGGGGCCGTCATGAAGTGGCAGCACGACAGTTGGCAAGCCGCGTATCCGCATTATGACCCGAATCGGGGCATGGTGCGAGGGTATCACAACATTTATGGAGGGCGGGGAAATATTCCATGGCCGCCCCGCGAGACCAAGCACAAGCAGTTGGCTGAACAGGTAACATGATGACCCCCTCCACCTTCCTCGCCATCATGCGCCGCCTCGGCCTCTCGCAGAGAGCCTGGGCGGCGCTCACCGGGCGCAATCCCGCCACCGTCCAGCGATGGCGGCAGGGCCACACGGCCATGCCGCCGGAGGCGCGCATCCTCCTGCGCCTGCTGGACACAGGCCGGAT
>JALUFY010000289.1 GCA_027051995.1 Hyphomicrobiales bacterium | reverse complement strand
CCTGCTCATCATGGACGAGGTCATGTGCGGCATGGGCCGGTGCGGAACCATGTTCGCCTTCGAGGCCGAGGGCATCGTGCCGGACATCATCACCCTGGCCAAGGGGCTGGGCGGCGGCTATCAGCCGATTGGCGCGATGATGGTGCGCGAGGACATCGTGGCGGAAGTCGAAAAAGGCTCCGGAGCCTTCGCCCACGGCCATACCTACGTGGGCCACGCCACGGCCTGCGCGGCGGGAGTGGCGGTGCAGAAGGTGTTCGATGAAAGCGGCCTGGTGGAGCGCTCCGCCGCCATGGGCAGGCGGCTGGCGGAGCTGCTGAATGAGCGCTTCGGCGCGCATCCCCACATCGGCGACATTCGCGGCCGGGGCATGTTCCGGGGGCTGGAGATCGTCGAGGACCGCGACAGCAAGGAGCCCTTCCCGCCGCGCTGGAAGCTGGCGGCGCGCATCAAGGCCAGGGCGCTTGAGGCCGGGCTGATCTGCTATCCCATGGCGGGGACGAAAGACCGCTTCAGCGGCGATCACATCCTGCTCGCGCCGCCCTTCATCATCGAGGAGCGCCACATGACCGAGCTGATGGACAAGCTGGAGATGGCGATAGATGGGGCGATCGCGGATGCGCGGCGGGCGGCCAGGGGTTGAGCTATTTGCCAGCGCGGCCTTCCGGCACGCCTTCGCCGGCCTTGCCGTTTTCCAGATGCAGCACCTTGTCCGCCGCCGCCAGCCAGGCGCTGGTATGGGTGATGGCGATGATGGTGATGTCTCCGCCCGACAGACCGCCGATGCGCTCCACCAGGCGGCGCTCGGTTTCGGGATCGAGGGCGGATGTCACTTCGTCGAGGATGAGCAGCTTCGGCTCGCGCACCAGGGCGCGGGCCAGGGAAAGCCGCTGGCGCTGGCCGCCGGAGAGCTTCAGGCCGCGTTCGCCCAGACCGGTATCCAGGCCATTCGGCAGTTCGGAAACGAAATCCGCCGCCCCGGCCTTTTCAAGGGCCCGCCATATGCCGGCGTCAGCCGCCTTGGCCCCCAGGGTGATGTTGTCGCGCACCGTGCCGGAGAGCAGAATGAGCTCCTGCGGCACATAACCAATCATCGAGCGCCAGGCGTGCAGATCGAGCTTTTGCAGGGGCGTTCCGTCCACCAGGATTTCTCCCCCTTGCGGGCGGTAGAGCCCGGTGACGAGATCGATGATGGTGGTCTTGCCCGCCCCGGATGGGCCGATGAAAACGGTTGTCCTGCCCGCTGGAATAGTGAAGGAGACATCCTTCAGCACATCCTTGCCCGGATAGGAAAAGCTGACCTGCTCGAACCGCAGTTCCCGCGCCAGATGCGGCCTTGCATCGCCGCCGCCGTCCTCGCGTTCGGCCCTAGCCGAGGCGATCATTTCATCCACCCGCCACAAATAGGGCTCGAAGGTGGCGGCCTGCTGCATGGTGCGCTGGGCGCGCGAGAGGGTCTTGACGATGCTCAGCATGAGGCCGGAAATGACGCCCACCTCGACCACAGAGACATGCAGCCAGGAGACGGCGAAATAGAGCGCCCCGAAGACCAGCACGATGGCCAGGGCGTTTTGCAGCGCCGAAAGCCCGTAATTCGTCAGCAGCAGGCGCTTGCGCAGTTTGTTCATGCGGGCGATGAATTGATCGAAGAGCGGCTTGACCGTCTCTTCGCGCCCCATGGCCTTGATGGTCTTGATGGAGGCGAAGACATCGGTGAAATAGGCGGTCAGGCTTTCGGTCGCTCCGGTCAGCTTGGTGCTGTATTTGCGTGTCAGATTGATGATGATCAGCAAGGGCGCGAACAGCGCCGCGCCCGCGGCGAAAAGCACGAAGGCCAGCCAGCCGGAAATGAAGATGACCAGAATGATGTAGACGATGGCGCGCAGGATAAGCGTCAGCGCGAAGATGGCGCGATCCATGGCGTTGGCGGCGGTATCGGTGAACTGCGCCAGGGAAATGGCCATGCCGCCCAGCTGATTGTCCTGAAACCAGGGCCATTTCGCCTTCACGAGGGCCGCCAGCAGCCTGTGGCGGTATCTGGCGACGATATTGGAGATGGTATAGCCGGAAAACACCAGAATGGCGAAGCCGATCAGCTCGCGCAGGATCAGCGCGCCGCCGGCGATAAGGGACAATGACCACAGCTCCGCCGGCAGGCCCAGCATGTCCACGGCGCGGGTGACTGCGGCGGCGAAGGGCGAGGGCTTGCCCCCCGCATTCCCCCCGGCGGCCATGAGCAGGGCCGGCAGAAGGGTGGCGATGCCCAGCCCCTCCAGCAGGCTGTTGAACAGCATGAGGATCAGCAGAAGGGCCGCGCGCGCCTTGCCGAGGCGGGAAAGCACCCGGAAAAGAGACCTGAAATTGTTCATGCGGCCCAAGAACTCCTGTCGGCCAAGCCGTGTGACATGACCGGGTTTCACGTCAAGACGCCAGCTTGTGGCGCTTCGGGGGATGTCTAGGCCATTTGCCCGTGCCGGGGCAAGCCGTTGCGTCGAAAGACGCTTCCAGATGGAAATTTGCTCCGCGCGCACATGACCTGTTGTCATTCTCCGGCTTTCGGTCTAGCCTGCGTCCCGCCTCGTTTCAGATCAACAGGGAGGATCAAAGGCATGAAGAAGACACTCTTTGGCGTTGCCGCCGCCGCCGGGCTCGTGGCCGCGTCGTTCGCTTCCGGTTCGGCCGTGGCCGGCCAGAAGTTCATTTCCATCGGCACCGGCGGCATCACCGGCGTCTATTATCCCACCGGCGGCGCCATCTGCCGCCTG
>JALUFY010000288.1 GCA_027051995.1 Hyphomicrobiales bacterium | reverse complement strand
GCCCGGTGGCCCCGCCGGAGGGGCTTTATCTGACGCGGGTGGATTACTGACCGCGCCTGGGGGGCCGGGCGGGCCGGACCGTCAGGCGAACAGGCGGAAGATGGCCAGCGAGATGACCAGATCCATGAGCACCAGCATGACGGCGGTCAGGGGCAGGGCCTCAAGCCCCGTGCGGGCGATGCGCCAGCGGTAATAGAGCACGATGCCGAGGATGACGAGCATGAAGAAGGCCGCGCCCTGCTCCGTCACCTTGCCATAGTAAAACAGCATGACGGGCGGCAGCTGCATGAGCAGCACGATGACCGTGGACCAGTTGTAGATGATGATGTAGCGCGCGTAATGGCGCGAGAGCTTCAGCGTTTTGGCCACGAATATCATGACCAGCGGCCAGGCGATCCATTGCAGGGCGAGCACGGCGAGCGACTTGATGAGCACCGCGCCAACGACGGCCCCTTGCGCCTCCGTGGTGATATGCGCCGGGATGCCGAAGCGCACCGCCGCCAGATAGACGGGCGCGGCCAGCAGAAAGGCGGCGAAGGAGCGCCAGAAACCGGCCTCGGTGAGGTTGAACAGGGCCAGCGCCGCCGCGCCTCTGGAAAAGAGGATCATCAGCGAGCCCTTCAGGGCGCTGGCGGCTTCGGAGACGATGTTCATCAGGCGCCCTTTCCGGCCTTGCCCGTCATGGCGAAAAAGGCGTCGATCATGCGCCGGTAGATGCGCTTGCAGGCCTGCAGTTCCGCCACGGGCACGCGCTCGTTGACCTGATGGATGGTGGCGTTGACAAGGCCGAATTCGGCCACCGGGCAGTAATCCTTGATGAAGCGGGCATCCGACGTGCCCCCGCCAGTGGTCAGCGCCGGGGTGAGGCCGGTTTCGGCGAGAACGGCGGCGCTCATGGCCTCGACCAGCGGCCCGCCCCTGGTGATGAAGCTCTCGCCGGAAACCTGCTTTGCGATCTCGAAGCGCGCCCCGGTCTTTTGCGCCACCTCATCGGCCATGTCACCGGCCCAGCGCTCGAGCGAGCCGGAGGTGTGCAGATCGTTGAAGCGGATGTTGCAGGTGGCTTTCGCCTGAGCCGGAATGACGTTCGGCGCGGGATTGCCCACGTCGAAGGTGGAAAAGGCCACCGTCGTGGGCTGGAAGAATTGCGAGCCCTCGTCCAGTTGGGCACGGGCCATCTTGTCCACCAGGCGGGCCAGGGCATGCACCGGGTTGAGCGCCTTTTCGGGATAGGCGGAATGGCCCTGAACGCCCTTGCAGGTGATGAAGAAATTGACCGAGCCGCGGCGGCCGTTCTTGATGGTGTCGCCGAGTTCCCCGGAGCAGCTGGGCTCGCCGACGATGCAGGCGTCCGGAATCTGGCCGTTGTCCTCCATCCAGCGCAGCACCTTGCGGGTGCCGTTGATGGAGACGCCCTCCTCGTCGCCGGTGATGAGCAGGGAGACGGAGCCGGGCAGCGCGCCGGCGTTGTCGCGCGCCCAGTCCAGGGCGGCGGCGGCGAAGGCGGCCACCTCGCCCTTCATGTCCACCGCGCCGCGCCCGTAGAGCACGCCGTCCTCTATGACGGCGGAAAAGGGCGGATGCAGCCACAGCGCCTCGTCTCCGGGGGGGACGACATCGGTATGCCCGGCGAAGCACAGATGCGGGCCGTCCTTGCCTATGCGGGCGAAGAGATTGTCCACATCAGCGGTTCCCTCCCCGGAGAAGGTCATGTGATGGCATTCGAAGCCCGCCGGGCGCAGGGCGGCGGCCAGCACCTCCTGGGCGCCGGCGTCTTCCGGCGTCACGGAGGGGCAGCGGATCAGCTCGCGGGCCAGAAAGACGGGGTCTGCCTGTTCGCTCATGGCGTTATTCCTCTTCATCGAAGCGGGCGGCCACCAGGGCGGCCAGGGCCTCCAGCGCCTCGGCGGCCTGGGGCCCCTTCGCCCGCACGTGGATTTCCGAGCCGGGGGCGGCGGCCAGCATCATCAGCCCCATGATGGATGTGCCCGGCACGCTCTGGCCATCCTTGCTGACGGTGATCTCGGCGTCAAAGCCTTCCGCGCACTTGACGAAGCGGGCCGAGGCCCGCGCATGCAGCCCGCGCGCGTTGATGATGGGCAATGTGCGGCAAAGAGTTGTCATGAAAGCGGCCTGTCCGTGGCGAAACCCCATGCTGATCCGGCGCGCACAATGGCACGGGCGCGCGGCGATGAAAAGCGGCAAGATGTCATTCGGGATCGAGCACCCTGGAGGCGGCGCGGATGTAGCGGCGGGCGGCCTCGCTGGCGGCGGCCACGGCCTCGGGCAGGGGCATGGCGGCGCGCACCGAGGCCAGCTTGACGAGCATGGGCAGGTTGACCCCGGCGATGACATCCACCCGCCCCGGCTTCATGGCCGAAATGGACAGGTTGGAGGGCGTGCCGCCGAACATGTCGGTGAGCACGATGACTCCGGCCCCGGAATCGGCGCGCTCTATGGCCGCGACGATGGCGGCGCGGCGGCCTTCCATGTCGTCGTCGGGCGCTATGGGGATGGTTTCGATCTGCTCCTGGGGGCCGACCACATGCTCCAAGGCGGCGCGGAACTCCTCCGCCAGATGGCCGTGGGTGACGAGCACCAGGCCGATTATCCTTGCATTGCCGTCAGTCATGCGCATTTGCTGATTTTGCCCTCTCAGGGGCCGATGCGCAACCGCCGGATGAAAAAAATCCCGCCCCGGCTTGCGCGCGCCGGCGCGGCGGGGCAGATTGCCGGGGCATCCGCCAAGCCCCGAGCAAGCCCCGAGGAGACTTTAGACGTGGCC
>JALUFY010000287.1 GCA_027051995.1 Hyphomicrobiales bacterium | reverse complement strand
TGCGGCGGCGGCCACGAAAGATTCGAAAAAGAAACACCATGTCGCCTATCATGTCTCGGAGCCCGGCCGGGTCAAGTTCACGCTTGGCAATATCCGCAATCACATCAATGGCGCCGGCGGGCCGGAGAATATCGAGATCGTTCTGGTGGTGCATGGCCCGGCGCTGAAGCTGTTCAACGTGCTCAGCGGCGATCAGACGGTGCTGGGCAAACTGGCCAGGCTGCAAAAGGAGGCTGGGGTCTCCTTCCGCGCCTGCGGCAACACCATGAACAAGCTGAAACTGACAATGGACGATCTGCCCAAGGGGGCGGTGCATCTCAGTCAGGGCGGCGTCGTGCATCTCATGGAGCTGCAGGAAGCCGGTTTCGCCTATCTGCGGCCCTGAATGACGTTCGCCGCCCGGGAGCGCTTTTCCGGGCGGCGCCGTCCCATCTCCCGCCGGCAACCTGTCAGGGCCGCGTCAGGGCTGCACGGCGGCCATGTAGTCGTTCATCAGGGTTCTGGTGATCTCGCCGACCTCGAAGGTGTAGGGGCCGATCCGAGAGACGGGCGTCACCTCGGCGGCGGTGCCGGTGAGGAAGCACTGTTCGAAGCCCTCCATCTCGTCCGGCATGATGGGGCGCTCGTTGACCTTGATCTGGCGCTCCCTGGCCAGATCCATGACGGTGCGCCTTGTGATGCCGTCGAGGAAGCAATCGGGCGTTGGCGTGTGGATTTCGCCATCCTTGACGAAAAAGACGTTGGCCCCGGTGGCCTCGGCCACCTGTCCGCGCCAGTCGAACATCAGGGCGTCCTGATAGCCTTCGCGCTCGGCCTTGTGCTTGGAAAGGGTGCAGATCATGTAGAGCCCGGCCGCCTTGGCCTGGGTGGGCGCGGTGGCCGGATCGGGCCTGCGCCAGTCCGATATGGCCAGCCGGATGCCCTTCAGTTTCAGTTCGGGGTCGAAGTAGGACGGCCACTGCCATGTGGCGATGGCCACGTTGATGCGGTTCTTCTGGGCGGAGACGCCCATCATTTCCGAGCCGCGCCAGGCGATGGGGCGCACATAGGCCTCCTTCAGGCCGTTTTTCTCCAGCGACGCCATGCAGGCCTCGTTGATTTCCTCCGGCGTATAGGGGATTTCCATGTCGAGGATGTCCGCCGACCTGAACAGCCTGTCCGTGTGCTCCTCCAGCTTGAAAATCCTGCCGCCATAGGCGCGCTCGCCCTCGAAGACGCCGGAGGCGTAATGCAGGCCGTGGCTCAGCACATGCAGCTTGGCCTCCGCCCAGGGGACGAATTCGCCATTGTACCAGATTTCGCCATCAAGCTGATCGAAGGGTGCGCCTGCCATGAGATTGTGCTCCGTCCTCCGCCGGAGCATGCCCGATTGCCCTGGCCTGCCGCGCGGCGGGTTTTCATGATAAAGTTCTTGCACAATACATTCGCGCGGAAATATGTCAATATGGCTGACATATTCTGGCGGCAATGGCGCGCTATCCGCTGGAAGAGCGCGCGGAAAGAACCGGGAGCGGAAGATGAGCGGGGCGAAAGGCGTAAAGGAACGGCGGACGGCGGCGGGCGGCGATGACCGGGATGACACCATCGCCCTGATGGAGCTGCTGTTTTTCGCCTATCGCGACTTCATTTCCGATCCGGACGCCATTCTGGAGGAAATCGGCTTCGGCCGCGCCCATCACAGGATCATTCATTTCGTCGGCCGCCAGCCGGGGCTGCGCGTCTCCGAACTGCTCGGCATCCTGCGCATCACCAAGCAGAGCCTGGGGCGGGTGCTGCGCGAGCTCATCGACAAGGGGTATGTGTTTCAGCAGGAAGGCGCGCATGACCGCCGCCAGCGGCTGCTTTATCTGACCGGCAAGGGCCGGGAGCTTCTGGCGCGGCTTTCGGCGCCGCAGATCGCCCGCGTCCGCCGCGCCCTGGACGAGGCCGGGCCGGGCGCCGAGGCGGCCTTCGCCAGGGTGCTGGAGCGCATCATCGACGAAGGCGAGCGCGGCAGGGTGCGCCAGATGACCGGAAGGGAGAAGCGGAGTGGATGAAGCGCCGCACGTTCTGATCGTCGATGACGACACCCGCATCCGCGAGCTGCTGGGCGATTTTCTGCGCATCAACGGATTTCGCGTCACCACCGCCGGCAGCGCAAAAAAGGCGCGGGAGAAAATGCGCGCGCTGGCCTTTGACGTCATGGTGCTGGACATCATGATGCCAGGCGAAAGCGGTCTGGAGCTGACGCGGGATCTGCGCGAGAAGAGGCAGGACATGCCCATCCTGCTGCTCTCGGCGCTGGCGGAGCCGCCGGACCGCATCCGGGGGCTGGCCTCGGGCAGCGATGACTATCTGGTCAAGCCTTTCGAACCACAGGAGCTGCTGCTGCGGCTGAAGGCGCTGCTGCGGCGCAGGCCCGCGCCGGAAACCGCGGCGGAGAACGGCGAGGTGCGCTTCGGCGGCTGCCTGTTCCGCCTGGCCACGGGCGAGCTTCTGCGCGGCGGCGAACAGGTCAGGCTGACCGGGCGCGAGCGCGAAATCCTGCGCCTTCTGGCGCGCAACGCGGGCCGCACCGTGCCGCGCGAGGCGCTCGCGCCGCCCGGCGGCGGCGACAATCCGCGCACCGTTGATGTGCAGATCAACCGCCTGCGGCGCAAGATCGAGAAGGACCCCTCCGCCCCGGCGCATCTGTGCACGGTGCGCGGCGAAGGCTATGTGCTCAAGGCAACCGCTTCCGGGGGAGCGGGGCAATGAGCCGGGAGGCGAAAGAGCGCAAACGCACCCTCTGGTGGCGCTTCAACCGCTTTCTGGAGCGGCATCTGCCCGAGGGGCTCTACCGCCGTTCGCTGATCATCGTCATCGCGCCGGTGATCATCCTTCAGACCATCATGGCGGGGGTGTTTCTGGAGCGCCACTGGGAGAAGGTCACCAAAAACCTGTCGAAATCCCTGGGGCGCGAGATCGGCTTCATCGTGCAGCTCTACGAGGACGGGCCGAAGACGGACAAGGCTCTGGCGAAGCTGGAGAAAATGGCCAATGACACGCTTTCCATAGGAATGCATGTCGAGCACGGAAGGCTGCCGCCGCCAAAGCCCAGGCCGATGTTCTCCATCCTGCATTACCGGCTGTCGAAATACGTGGCGCGGTTCACCAGAAACAAGCCGTTCTGGCTCGATACCATAGGCCAGAGCGGCTATGTGGACATCCGCGTGCAGGTGGACAAGGGGCTGATTTTCCGCTTTCTCACCAACCAGAGCCGCGCCTATGCGTCGTCCACATGGATTTTCCTGTCCTGGATGGCCGGCGTCTCGCTGGTGCTGCTGGTGCTGGCGGTGGTCTTTCTGCACAAGCAGATCAAGCCGATCCTGCAACTGGCGGCGGCGGCCCAGGCCTTCGGCAAGGGGCGCGACATTTCCGGGTTCGAGCCGCGCGGCGCGGCGGAGGTGCGCGCCGCGTCAAAAGCCTTTCTCAACATGAAGCGGCGCATCGAGCGGCATGTGGAGCAGCGCACCGCCATGCTGGCGGGCGTCTCGCACGATCTGCGCACCATCCTGACGCGCTTCAGGCTGGAGCTTTCCATGCTGCAATGCGACGATTCCAGGATGGCGGCCATGCGCGAGGACGTGGATGAAATGCAACGGATGCTGGAGGGCTACATCGCCTTCGTGCGCGGTTACGAGGGCGAAAAGACGCGGCGCGTGGACATCCATGACATGCTGGAATCGGTGCGCGGCGATCTGCGCCACGAAGGCGTGAAGGTGGAGATGCAATGCCCGCCCGGTCTGACCGCGCCGGTCAAGCCCGACGCCCTGCGCCGGGCGCTGGCCAATCTGGCGGGCAACGCGGCGCGCCATGCGGCGTCAAGGCTGCGCATGAGGGCCTGGAAGGAAGACGGCTATCTGCGCATCGATGTGGAAGATGACGGGCCGGGCATCCCGGAGGCGGAGCGCGAAAGGGTGTTCAGGCCCTTCGTGCGGCTGGATGACGCGCGCAACATGGACAGGGCCGGCACCGGCCTTGGTTTGTCCATCGCCCTCGATATCGCCCAGAATCACGGTGGCGACATCGAACTTGGCGAATCGGATCTCGGCGGCCTCAAAGCCCAGGTGCGCATTCCGCTGTAATCCGGGAACGCCAGCCGGAAACATCTCTTTCCGTTCCGCCAGAAGGTCTTTCGCTTGACTCCACAGGCCTCCGGAGCGAGGAGGGGAGAAAGATGATGACCGGCATGGCGGCAAGGAAGGAAAACAGGGCATGGGCGATGACAACCGCATCACCTTCGATGATTTCATGAAGGTGGATATCCGCGCCGGGACGGTGGTAGACGCAAGGCCCTTCCCCGAGGCGCGCAAGCCGGCCATCAAATTGTGGGTGGATTTCGGCCCCGGCATCGGAGTGAAGAAATCATCGGCCCAGATCACCGCGCATTACACGCCGGAGGGGCTCATCGGGCGCAAGGTCATGGCGGTGGTCAATTTTCCGCCGCGCCAGATCGGCCCCTTCATGTCGGAAATCCTCGTGCTCGGCTTCGCGGATGAAGACAGCGCCATCGTGCTGGCCGCCCCGGACGGGGACGTGCCGGACGGCGCGAGATTGTGCTAGAGATCAGACCCTAGCTCCGCTCTTCCTTCAGGGCCTTGAGCACGAAGACCCGCGCCGCCGATGACAAGGAACGCGCCCCGCGCGCCGCGTCGATCTCCGTCAGCAGAGCCGCCAGCGAAAGCCCGCGCGCCTTCGCCATGCGCCGCAGCTCGCGCCAGAACTCGTCCTCCAGCGACAGGCTGGTGGCGTGCCCGGCGATCAGCACCGAGTGCTTCACCGGCCCCGGGCGGCTCATGCGCCCTCTCCAGAGTTTGCGGTGATACACGCCACCGCACGGTCTGCTTCAGAGCCGTCATGCCCGGCCTTGTGCCGGGCATCCAGGGCCGCGTGCTCATGCGCTTGCCGCCCTGGATTGCCGGGACAAGGCCCGGCAATGACGGGAAAAAAACCGCTCATTCGCTGGGCCCCAGCATTTTTTCCGGGCGCACGATGCGGTCGAATTCCTCCGCCGTTACGTAACCCAGGCGCACCGCCTCCTCGCGCAGGGTCGTGCCGTTCCTGTGCGCCGCCTTGGCGATCTCCGTCGCCTTGTCGTAGCCGATCACCGGGGCCAGCGCCGTCACCAGCATGAGCGAACGCTCCAGCAGCTCGGCGATGCGCTTGCGGTTGGGCTCTATGCCAATGATGCAGCGGCCGGTGAAGCTCATCGCCGCGTCGGCCAGCAGGCGGATGGACTGGATGACGTTGAAGATGATCACCGGCTTGAAGACATTGAGCTCGAAATGCCCCTGCGAGCCGGCGATGCTGACAGTCGAGTGATTGCCCATGACCTGGGCGCAGACCATGGTCAGGGCTTCCGCCTGGGTGGGGTTGACCTTGCCCGGCATGATCGAGCTGCCCGGCTCGTTGGCCGGAAGATTCAGCTCCGCCAGCCCGCAACGCGGCCCCGAGCCCAGGAAGCGGATGTCATTGGCGATCTTGAACAGCGATGCGGCGATGACGTTGAGCATGCCGGAGGCCTCCACCATCGCGTCATGGGCGGCCAGCGCCTCGAACTTGTTCTCCGCCGTGACGAAGGGCAGGCCCGTCACCTCGGCGATGTGGCGGGCCACCAGCACGTCGAAGCCCTTTTTCGTGTTCAGCCCGGTGCCCACCGCCGTGCCGCCCTGAGCCAGCGGATAGAGCCGCTTCAGGGCGTCTTTTGCCCGCTCGATGGCCAGCCGCGCCTGCGTGGCGTAGCCGGAGAACTCCTGGCCCAGGGTGAGCGGCGTTGCGTCCATCGTGTGGGTGCGGCCGATCTTGATGATGTCATCCCAGGCGCGCACCCTGGCCTCCAGCGCCTTCAGCATGTGCTCCAGCGCCGGGATCAGCCGGTGGGTGATCTCCTCCGCCGCCGCGATGTGCATGGCGGTGGGGAAGGTGTCATTGGACGATTGCGAACGGTTCACATGGTCGTTGGGATGCACCGGATCCTTGGAGCCGATCTTTCCGCCCAGGATCTCGATGGCCCGGTTGGCGATCACCTCGTTGGCGTTCATGTTGCTCTGGGTGCCGGAACCGGTCTGCCAGACCTTCAGCGGGAAGTTGTCATCGAATTTGCCTTCCATGACCTCGGTGGCCGCCTGGACGATGGCCTCGCCGATGCGCCTGTCGAGATTACCCAGCTCCATGTTGGCCTGCGCCGCCGCCCGCTTGATGACGCCGAGCGCCCGGATCACCGGCGCGGGCATGGTTTCAAAGCCGATGGGAAAGTTCATCAGCGAGCGCTGCGTCTGCGCCCCCCAGTATTTGTCCGCGGGCACTTTCAGTTCGCCGAAGCTGTCCGATTCGATGCGATAGCCGGTCATGGGAATGCTCCATCAAGAGGAAATGATGAAGACTCCATACCCCCGCCCGCGCCGGGCGGCAAGACGGCGCACGCCCCACGTTAGCCGATGCGCTCGTAAACGAAGGTGGTGTAATCGCAGCTGTCGCCGCTGGCGGCCTCGTGATGGCGGCGCGAAACCTCCTTCCACTGATCCGGTTCTGGATCGGCGAAGCGAACCTCGCCCCCGGCCTGCATGTGCACGCGGGTGAAGTGAATGCGGCTGGCCTGATTGCGCAATGCGTCAAAAATCTGCGCGCCGCCGATGACCATGATCTCGTCCACGCCGCGCTTCTCCGCCAGCTTTTCGCCCAGCGCCAGGGCCTCCTCGAAGGAATTGACCGTCAGCACCTCCGGGTGATCGATGATCCCGCCGCGCGTCAGCACGATGTTGTCGCGCCCCGGCAGCGGCCTGCCGATGCTCTCGTATGTCTTGCGGCCCATGATCAGCGGGTGGTTCATGGTCAGCGCCTTGAAATGCTTCAGTTCCGAGGGCAGCCGCCAGGGCAGCGCGTCACCGCGCCCGATGACGCCGTTTTCCGCCGCCGCCACCACGAGTGTCAGACCGGGTTTGCCCATGCTTTCCTCCTCTTCCGGTTCCGCGCCCCTCCATTATTGTTGTTTTTTGTATTCTATCGCGTCCCGGCCTCTTTCTCCAGTGCCTCCAGAGGAGCCGATGGATCAGCGGCGCAGAACCATTTCGACGGGGATTTGGACACCCCCTTGACCGCCTTCATGGCGAAGGCCTTGCGCTTTTCGCATTCGGCCCTTGTGGCGTAGGCGCGCGGATGCCAGCCCATCGGCTTGACCTGATCGCCCGGCGTCCACACGCCATTGAGCAGAATATAGACCACAAGCCAGGTTTTCATCGCAACGCTCCGTTCAGACCGCCACTTGCGCCTTGATGTGCGGATGGGGATCATAGCCCTCGATGACGAAATCCTCAAAGCGGAAATCGTCGATGGAGCCAACATCGCGGGCGATCTTCAGCCGTGGCAGGGGGCGCGGGGCGCGCGCCAGCTGCGTGCGGGCCTGTTCCAGATGGTTCAGATACAGATGCGCGTCGCCGAAGGTATGGACGAAATCGCCCGCCTCCAGCCCCGTCACATGCGCCACCATGTGCGTGAGCAGCGCGTATGAGGCGATGTTGAAGGGCACGCCGAGGAAGATGTCGGCCGAGCGCTGATAAAGCTGACAGGAGAGCCGCCCCCCGGCCACATGGAACTGAAACAGCAGATGACAGGGCGGCAGGGCCATCTCGTCCAGTTGCGCCACGTTCCAGGCCGAGACGATGATGCGCCGCGAATCGGGATTGTTTCTGATCTGATCGAGAACTTGCGCGATCTGGTCGATGCCGCCGCCCGCGCAATCGGGCCAGGAGCGCCACTGTTTGCCATAGACGGGGCCGAGATCGCCCTTTTCGTCCGCCCATTCATCCCAGATGCGCACACCATGCTCATTCAGCCAGCCGATGTTGGTGTCGCCGCGCAGGAACCACAGAAGCTCGTGGATGATGGAGCGGATGTGCAGCTTCTTGGTGGTCAGCAGCGGAAAGCCGTCCGAAAGATCAAAACGCATCTGGTGGCCGAAGACGCTGAGCGTGCCGGTGCCGGTGCGGTCGTCCTTGCGCGCGCCCTCGTCCAACACCCGGCGCATCAGATCAAGATAGGCCCGCATGAGGTTTCATTCCGCATGATTGCAAGACAAAGGCAAAGGCATGCCCGCCAGCGCCCAGGGGCCTGACAGGCATGCGTTTTTCGCTGTTTCGCCGGGTTCGCCCGCGCCGTCTTCAGGCCAGCTTGCCCATGGTGCCGGAGGCCTGGGCGACGAGATAGTAGAAGGTGACGCGGTTCTTGTTGCGGTCGCCCTTCATGGTCTCGCAGGTCTTCTTCACCGCGGCGTCTGCGGCGGCGGCGTCCAGCCCCAGCTTCTTGACGCAGAAGCCCTTGCGGACGCGGTCCAGCTCCTTGTCGTCGGAGCACGAGACCAGCGAGGCGTCGCGCGAGCGCAGGGCGATGCCCAGATACTTGACGATGGTCTCCACGGCCTTTTCGTTGGCGTTGGAGTCGTAACGCTTGACGTCTTCGAGATACTTGGAAATGTCGGCCATGAGACAGACCTCCTTAGAATGTCGGTTGGTTCCGGTTTTCGTATCAACAGCCCCCATGACGAGGAACCATCGCCAAATCCTAGCCGGATTCGCCCGCTATTGCAAAACACCAGCCGATACAGCCCGGGAGGGATGAAAAATGACCCGCGTGGCCCCATATCTCGTGATGATGCTCGCATGCGCCCTGCTGGCCGCATTCGCCGCAGGCGGCGCCAGTGCGGAGGATGCGAAGATGAGACTGCTTTCACCCGCTTTCGGCGATCACGAAACCATTCCGGACCGCTATACCTGCGAGGGCGCGGACATCTCCCCGCCGCTGGCCTGGGGCGGCGTCCCGGCGGAGGCGAAAAGCCTGGCGCTCGCCGTCACCGACCCGGACGCGCCCGATCCGCGCGCACCGCGCATGATCTGGGTGCACTGGGTGGCGCACAATATCCCCGCCAGCGCCGAGGATCTGCCCGAGGGCGCATCCGGCAAGGTCATGCCGCCCGGCGCGGTGGAAGGCGTCAACAGCTGGAAGCGCACCGGCTACGGCGGCCCCTGCCCGCCCATTGGCGCGCACCGCTATATCTTCACGCTCTACGCCCTGGACGCCACCCTGCCGCCCGCACCCATGACGAAGGATCAGCTGAAAGCCGCCATGAACGGCCATGTGCTGGACAAGGCGGAACTCATCGGAATGTATGAGAAACAGCATTGAGCGAATCGCGGGCGGGCGCGGATCAGTTCAGGCGGCGATGGTGGAGATGACCAGCCTGCCGCCCAGCGCGCGGATGGCCTTTTCCAGCCGCGAAAGCGAGGTGTTGTGATCGGGATCGAGCATCCGCCGGACAGCCTTTTCATCCACTCCGAGGCGGCGCGCAAGCTCGCTTTTCGTCATTCCCGATTCACGCCACAGGCCGATCAGCGCCAGCTTGGCGGCGGTGGCTGCGGGCACCGCGACGGGCGCAAGGCCACGTTCATCCGCCGAAGGCTCCGGCAATGGCTCGCCGCTCTCCGCCCGCGCCAGCAGCGCCACCGCCAGGGCGTCGGCGGCCATGTCCAGCGCTTCGTTTTTTGTCCGCGCGCCGGTGATGGCCTCCGGAACATCCGGAAAAGTCACGATGAAACCGCCATCGGGGTCGCTTTCCATGCGCGCCGGATAAATATACTGCATCGTGTTCTTCCCTGACTGGCGAAACCGGAAACATCAATCCAGCAGCCCGGGCTGCTTGCGGATCAGTCTTTCAAGCCGGGGCGAGAGATGGCTTGGCACCGTGGCCCTCCGCTTGCCGATGCAAACGAGATAATGCGATCCCTTGCCCTTCTTCCTGTCAAGCCTGAAATCCAGCC
>JALUFY010000286.1 GCA_027051995.1 Hyphomicrobiales bacterium | reverse complement strand
GCCGCTGCTGGCCGCCGCGCAGCCGGAGGAGGCCGCGCCCAGGGAAGCCGCCATGGACGAGGAAGAAGGCCGCATGACGGAAGAAGAGCTGCTGCGCGGGCTGGAGGGGCTGCCGCCGGCCGAATCACCCGGTTCGCAGCGC
The DNA here is from genome assembly GCA_027051995.1 of Hyphomicrobiales bacterium. Lineage (GTDB taxonomy): Bacteria > Pseudomonadota > Alphaproteobacteria > Rhizobiales > Aestuariivirgaceae > Thermopetrobacter. The sequence goes on along the minus strand of JALUFY010000286.1, from coordinate 2,655 downwards.
TCCGGATTCTAACCCGTCACGGACAGACAGAAAGAGGCCAGCCCGCGCGCTGGCCTTTTTCTTGGCTCCCGCGCGCGTTAGATGTTTGCCTTTGGGCGCGCCTGTGACTAAATCTTGTCAAGGACGTTGTGTTTTTTCTCCTGAGCGGATTGCATGGTTCATGAGCACCATTTCTCCCATCATCGCCGGCGCCAAGAAGCAGAAGCGGCCAATGATGCGCCAGTACGAACTGGTGGAGAAGGTGCTGAGCTACGATCCGGACGCCGATGAAGACCTGCTGCACAGGGCCTATGTCTACGCCATGAAGGCCCACGGCGACCAGAAGCGGGCCTCCGGCGATCCCTATTTCTCGCATCCGCTGGAGGTGGCGGGGATTCTCACGGATTTGCGTCTGGACGACGCCACCATCGCCACGGCGCTTCTGCATGATGTCGTGGAGGACACCGACACGACGCTGGCCGGGATCGAGCGGCTGTTCGGGGCGGAGATCGCCGGGCTGGTGGAGGGGCTGACCAAGATCCGCCGCCTTGACCTGATCTCGCGCGAGGCGGCGCAGGCGGAGAATCTGCGCAAGTTTCTGCTGGCGGTGTCGCGCGATGTGCGGGTGCTGCTGGTCAAGCTCGCCGACAGGCTGCACAACATGCGCACCCTGGGCTTCATGCCCGAACACAAGCGCAAGCGCATCGCCGAGGAGACGATGGACATCTATGCGCCGCTGGCCGGGCGCATGGGACTGCACACGGTGCGCGAGGAGCTTGAGGACCTGGCCTTTCAGGTGCTCAACCCGCAGGCCTATACGCAAATCCGCGAAAGGCTGCGCGAGCTGGAGGCGGAAAGCGCTGATACGCTGACGGAGATTCAGGGCGAGATCGAAAAGGTGCTGAAGCGGCATGGCGTCACGGCGCAGGTCAGCGGGCGGCGCAAGAAGCCCTATTCCATCTGGCGCAAGATGCGCATGAAGCGGCTGTCATTGTCTCAGGTGACGGACATTTTCGGCTTCCGCGTCATCGTCGATGAGGTGGAAGAGTGCTATCGCGTTCTGGGGGCCATTCATCAGACTTGGAAAATCGTGCCGGGGCGCTTCAAGGATTACATCTCCACGCCCAAGCTCAACGGCTACCGCTCCATTCACACCACGGTGCGCGGGCCGAAGGGCCGCCCGGTGGAGCTGCAAATCCGCACCACGCGCATGCACGAAGTAGCCGAGCGCGGGGTGGCGGCGCATGGCATCTACAAGGACGCCAGGGATCAGGAGGAGAGCGAGGCCGGCGTGACCGTTCCGGCGGAGATCTCCAACGCCTATTCATGGCTGCGCGAGATGGTGGAGCGGCTGGAAGAGGGCGAGACGCCGCGCGGCTTTCTGGAGCACACCAAGCTGGAGCTGTTCACCGATCAGGTCTTCTGCTTCACGCCGAAGGGCGACCTCATCGTGCTGCCGCGCGGGGCCACGGCCATCGATTTCGCCTACGCGGTGCATACGGACGTGGGCAACGCCACGGTGGGCTGCCGCATCAATGGCCATCACGAGCCGCTGCTGACCCAGTTGAACAACGGCGACGAGGTGGAGATCATCACCTCCAGGGCGCAGGAGGTGCCGCCGGAGGCCTGGGAGAAGCTGGTGGTGACGGGCAAGGCGCGCAGCGCCATCCGGCGGGCCAACCGGCTGGCCTCGCGTGCCGACTATATCGGACTGGGCGAGGACATTCTCGAACGCTGGCTGGAGAAACTCGATCACAGGCTTGACAAGGGCGAGCTGGCGCAGGCCTTTCCCAAGCTGGGTGTTCTCGACGTGGAAGACGGCCTGGAGGCGCTGGGCAGGGGCGAGATTCCGGTGGGCGACGTGTTGCGCGCCATGGGGCTTGACGGCGCGAAGGGCGAGGAGACGGCCATTCCCGGCAAACGGGCGACGGACGCCGAAGGCCAGCTCAATGTGCGCGGCGCGGTCATCGCGCGGGGGCTGGAGCGCGATCTGCCCATCCGCATCTCGCCGCTCACCGGCGCGGTGCCGGGGGAGCGCATCGTTGGCATCCGCGAAGGCGGCGAGGGGGTGACGGTCTATCCGATTTTCGCCGCCGCCCTGGAAAAATACGAAGAGGCCACGAACCGCTGGGTCGATCTGGCGTGGAACGAGGCGGAGCTGGACGGGGCGCTGTTTCCCGCCCGCATCATGATCGTGGTGCACAACGAGGTGGGCGCGCTGGCCGAGGTGGCGCGTATCATCGGCGAGCGCGGGGCCAACATCGAGAACCTCATCATGACCCACAGGGCCTCCGACTTCTATGATTTCGACACCATGATCGAGGTGCGCGACCTTGACCACCTCAACGACATCCTGGCCAGCCTCAACCATTCTCCCGTGGTTTCCCAGGCCACGCGTTTTTCCGGTTGACCTGCCTGGTGAGAGGCATTCCCGCTATCCCGCCGCCAGCAGGCGGATGGCTTCTTCGCGTTCGAAGAGGTAGAGCAGGCGGCGCAGGGCCTGGCCGCGCGGGGAGTTCAGTTGCGGATCGCGCGTCAGGACGAGTTTGGCCTCGTCGCGCGCCAGGGCCAGCAGCTCGCCATGCAGGGCCAGATCGGCGAGGCGGAATTGCGGCATGCCGGACTGGCGCGCGCCGAGCAGCTCGCCAGCGCCGCGCAGCTTCAGATCGGCCTCGG
>JALUFY010000285.1 GCA_027051995.1 Hyphomicrobiales bacterium | reverse complement strand
GTCCCGTTCGCGGGGCCTCTCCCGCGCCCGCGCCAGGCGCGGCGGACATGAATGAGCCCTCAAGGCCGGAAGTCACGGTGGAAATCGATCCGCCGCGCGATCAGGTTCTGGGCCGCTTGCGCACCGATGGAAGAGGCGCGGCCCTGCCGCCACGCACGAGCGCGGGGCGCGCGCCCGCCGTCCCACGCGCGCCATCGGGCGGGGCGCGGGCTTTGCCGGGCGTTCCGGCTCCCGGTGACATGGCCTCCGCGCCGGTGATGCCCGGGGCGGTGCAGGCCGCGCCGCTGGATTCGCCATCCGGCGCGGGGATGAAGACGGCTTCGGGAGCGGGCGGGGCCAAGGTCCTGCTGAAGCGGGCGCGCGACAGTTTCCTGGCGCGGCGCTTCGGGCTGGCGGAGGCCAGCTACCGCACTTTCCTCAGCCAGTATGGGCATGACCCGAAAGCGCCGCAGGCGCAGTTCGAGCTGGGCGAGACCTATTACGTGCAGGGGCGCTACAAGCCCGCCGGGCAGGCCTATCTGAAGACCTACAAGACATGGCCGAAAAGCTCCGTCGCACCGCAGGCGCTGTTGCGTCTCGGCATGTCGCTGAACCGGCTGGGGCTGAAGAAGAAGGCCTGCGCGGTGTGGAAGCAGCTGCGCCAGCGCCACCCGGGATCGCGGGCCGCGCGCACCGGCGCGCCGCGCGAGATGAAGCGCGCCCGGTGCCGGGGCTAGACCAGCCGCTGAGCGATGAGGAGGCGGCGGAGCTTCTGGCTCCCCTGCGGGCCTTCGCGCATGTGGCGCTGGCGGTTTCCGGCGGCCCCGATTCGTGCGGGCTGATGGCGCTGGCGGCGCGCTGGGCCAATATCATGCCGGATGCGCCGGACATCACCGTCTTGACCATCGATCACGGATTGCGCCCGGAGGCGGCGGAGGAGGCGTGCCGGGTTTGCGCCCAGGCGGGGCGGCTTGGCCTGCTCTGCCATGTTCTGCGCTGGGAGGGTGAGAAGCCGCGCTCCGGCGTTCAGGCGGCGGCGCGGGCGGCGCGTTATGATCTGCTCGGCGGATGGTGCGCGGCGCACGGGGCGGCGCTTGCGGTGGCGCACACGATGGAGGATCAGGCCGAAACGCTGCTCATGCGGCTGGCGCGCGGCTCCGGCGTGGATGGTCTGGCGGGCATGGCGGAACAGGGGCCCCTGCCGGGCCATCCGGTCATTCTGCTCAGGCCCCTGCTGGGCGTTGCCAAGGCGCGTCTCGCGGCCACGGCGCGGGCGGCGGGGCTGGAGCCTGTTAATGATCCATCGAACAGCGACACCACATACGAGCGGGTGCGGATGCGGGCGCTTCTGGAGGAACTCTCCGCCCACGGGCTGAACGCCAGGGCGCTGGCGCGCGCGGCGCGCCGCCAGCGGCGGGCGCGGGCGGCGCTGGAGCGCTGGCGGGCGGATTTTCTGAAGGCGCATCTGGCCTGTCATGATCCGGGCTGGGGCGAAGTCGCGCTGGCGCCGCTGCTGGATCTGCCTCAGGAGGTGCGGCTGCGCGTGCTGATGGCGCTGGCGGAGATCTTCGGGGCGGGGCATGCGCCCGCGCTGGCGGCGGGCGAGCGGCTGGAGCGCTGGCTTGCGGGCGGCGCGGGGGCGGCGCGGGTGCTTGGCGGCGCGCGCTTTTCGCGGCGGCGCGCCAGCCTGATCATCGGGCGCGAGCCGGGGCGGTTGCAGGCAACCGCACGGCTGACGGAAGGCGAGCGGAGCGTGTCATGGGACAACCGCTTTCTGATCACCGCCGCCGGGGGGCGCGGCGGGATGCGCGTGCGCGCCCTGAAGGATGTCTCCGGCGAAGGCCTGCCCGAAAGGCCCGGCGGCATCCCGGCTTTCGTCTGGGCCACGCAGCCGGTCTTGTGCGCCGATGAGCGCGTGCTGGCGCTGCCCGCTCTGGGCTGGCTGGCGGAAAAAAGCGGGCTGACGATGGCGCGCGCGGAGTTCACGGGGTGGAAAAGAGGCGGATTTCGCGGCTGATGGCGGGCGCGGGAGATGCGGCGGCGCTTGGCAAGGCAGTCATGGTTCCCTATGTAAGGAACCGGCGCTAACGATATTTCCGTCATCAACTTGCCTGAATGGCCGTTATGATGGATACAGGTTCGCGGCTTTTCGCGCGCCATTCGCGGCGGGCGGGCCGCCCGATGGTCTTGCGCGGCAGCGCGGAGACTGGAAACAACAGAGGTTATCCGTTGAACAACATCCGCAATTTCGCCGTCTGGGCGGTCATCGCTCTTCTGCTTTTCGCCCTGTTCAATCTGTTTCAGAACCCGTCGCACAAGCGCGGTTCGGCGGAAGTGAGCTATACGCAGTTCCTCGACAAGGTCGAGAAGGGCGAGGTCAAGGCCGTCACCATCAATGATGATCAGATCACCGGCCAGTTCGCAGGCGGGCGGCCCTTCGTCACCTATGCTCCGGCCAATGATCCGGAGTTCATCAAGACGCTGCGCGCCAAAAACGTGGAAATCAGGGTCAAGCCGAAGGACGAGGGCGGGCTTCTGCCCTCGCTGCTGCTGTCGTGGTTCCCCATTCTGCTGATGATCGGGGTGTGGCTGTTCTTCATGCGCCAGATGCAGTCCAACTCCGGCAAGGCCATGGGCTTTGGCAAGTCCAAGGCCAAGCTGCTCACCGAGCGCCATGGCAAGGTGACATTCGAGGACGTGGCCGGCGTGGACGAGGCCAAGGAGGAGCTTCAGGAAGTCGTCGAGTTCCTCAAGGATCCGCAGAAGTTTCAGCGCCTTGGCGGCAAGATCCCCAAGGGCGCGCTGCTGGTGGGCCCCCCGGGCACCG
>JALUFY010000284.1 GCA_027051995.1 Hyphomicrobiales bacterium | reverse complement strand
CGCGCAGGCCGCGGTCGGCGCGAGGGCATTCTCACCGATCTGATGATGGAGGACGGAACCTATGGCCGGCCCCAGACGCCCTGACAGGGCCAAGCCGCGCCGCAATGCCTCCGGGCGCGGCGCGCGCAAGCTCAAGGTGCGCGTCAAGAAGGCGCGCGGCAGGACAACCTCGCAGGTGCGCTGGCTGCAAAGGCAGCTCAACGATCCCTTCGTCGCCGAGGCGAAAAGGTGCGGCTACCGCTCCCGCGCCGCCTTCAAGCTTATCGGCATCGACGACGAGTTTCACATCCTCAAGCCCGGCGGGCGTATCGTCGATCTGGGCGCGACCCCCGGCGGCTGGTCGCAGGTGGCCGCGCGGCGCACCGGCGCGGACAAGGGCCAGGGCAGGGTGGTGGCGGTGGACGTGCATGGCGTGGAGCCCATCCCCGGCGTCGTCATCCTGAAGAAGGATTTTTATGACGAGGACGCCCCGGAGGTCATCATGAAGGCCCTGGGCAGCGCCCGCGCCGATGCCGTGCTCTCCGACATGGCCGCCCACGCCACCGGCCACCGCCAGACCGATCATCTGCGCGTCATGGGCCTGGCCGGGGCGGCGGCGGATTTCGCCCGCCAGGTGCTGGCCCCCGGCGGCGCCTTCGTGGCCAAGGTTCTGCGCGGCGGCACGGAAAACGACCTGCTGAACGCCCTCAAGCGCGACTTCGAAAAAGTCCGCCACTTCAAGCCGCCAGCCTCGCGCCCCGATTCCGCCGAACTCTACGTCGTCGCCACCGGCTTCCGGGGCGCGGGGGAGAATTAGCTCAGGCTCCGCCTTGCGCCTCATGCATGGCTGGCTTGCGCGCCCGCGCGCCGGGGCTTCTTCCCCCGCGCCCGTGGCCATGCTATGCACACCTGCCAACCGGACTTTTTTGATTCCCCTGAACAGGAGGTTGGCATGAGCAGCCAGGACGCGCTCCCCGAATTCACCGAATATCTCACCTTTGATGATGTGCTGCTCAAGCCGCGCGCATCCTCCGTTCTGCCCGGCGACGCCGTCATCAACACGCGGCTGACGAAGCGCATCGAGCTGTCCATTCCCATCCTCTCGGCGGCCATGGACACCGTCACCGAGGCCAGAATGGCCATCGCCATGGCTCAGGCCGGCGGCATCGGCGTCATCCACCGCAATCTGGATCCGGAGGAACAGGCGGCGGAAGTGCGCAAGGTCAAGCGCTTCGAGGCCGGCATGGTGGTCAATCCCATCACCATCACGCCGGAGGCCACCCTTGGCGAGCTCATGGAGCTCAAGCGCCGCCACAAGATCTCCGGCATTCCCGTGGTGGCGAAAAAGGGCGAGGGGCCGCAGAGGCTGGTTGGCATCATCACCAACCGCGACGTGCGCTTCGAAACCGACATGAACAAGACCGTCGCCGAGCTGATGACGCGCGAAAATCTCGCCACCGTGCGCGAGGGAACCTCGCTGGATGAGGCCAGAAAGCGCCTTCAGGAGCGGCGCATCGAAAAGCTCATCGTGGTGGACGCCGAGGGCCGCGTCGTTGGCCTGATCACCGTCACCGACATGGAAAAGGCCAAGCTCTATCCCGACGCCGTGAAGGACGAAAAGGGCCGCCTGCGCTGCGCCGCCGCCATCTCCACCGGCAAAAGCAGCTTCGAGCGCGCCCGGCTGCTGGCGGACGCCGGAGTGGATGTTCTGGTCGTTGACACCGCCCACGGCCATTCGGCCTATGTCATCAGGCAGGTGGAGAAGATCAAGAAAACCTTCGGCGATCAGCTCGACGTCATCGCCGGCAACGTCGCCACCGGAGAGGCCACCGAGGCGCTCATCGAGGCGGGCGCGGACGCGGTGAAGGTGGGCATCGGCCCGGGCTCCATCTGCACCACGCGCATCGTCGCCGGCGTCGGCGTGCCGCAGCTTTCGGCCATCATGGATTGCGCGCGCGCCGCCGGGAAGACGGACACGCCCATCATCGCCGACGGCGGCATCAAATTCTCCGGCGACATGGCCAAGGCGCTGGCGGCGGGGGCGAGCTCCGTCATGATCGGCTCCCTTCTGGCCGGCACGGACGAAGCGCCCGGCGAGGTCTATCTCTATCAGGGCCGCTCCTACAAGGCCTATCGCGGCATGGGCTCGGTGGGGGCCATGGCGCGCGGCTCCGCCGACCGCTATTTTCAGGCCGAGGTCACCGACACCATGAAGTTCGTCCCCGAGGGTATCGAGGGCCAGGTGCCCTACAAGGGCCCGGCGGGCAACGTCATCCATCAGCTCAACGGCGGCCTGCGCGCCGCCATGGGCTACACCGGCGCGGCCAGCCTGCCGGAATTCGCCGAGCGCGCCGTCTTCGTGCGCATCTCCGGCGCCTCGCTGAAGGAGAGCCACGTCCACGACGTGCAGATCACCCGCGAAGCGCCCAATTATCTGCGGCAGTGATGGCATGACGGATGAAAAGGCGCGAAATACCGGCCGGGCGGCGCGGGAGAAATTCGCCCGCCAGGGCCTCTATTGCGCCGAGAGCGTGCTTCAGGCATTGGCTGAGGAAAATGGCGTAACTTCTCCGCTGATTCCAAGAATCGCCACCGGCCTGTGCAGCGGCATGAGCCGCACGGGCGGCATGTGCGGCGCGCTCTCCGGCGGCATGCTGGCCCTGAGCATGATGCTGGGCAGGGACGATGCCGCACAGGGCGTTGATGACGCCTATGATGCGTCGAACGCCCTCGTCCGCGCCTTCGAGGAACGCTTTGGCGGAACCACATGCCCCGGCCTTCTGGGCTGCGATCTGGCGACGCCCGAAGGCCAGCAGCGCTTCAACGAGGGCAATCTGGGCG
>JALUFY010000283.1 GCA_027051995.1 Hyphomicrobiales bacterium | reverse complement strand
GGGCTACACGGGCGAGAAGCTCACCCATGCGGTGCGCGCCGGGCACATTCCGGGGGCCATCAACATCGTTTCGCTCAATGGCGCGGATGGCGAGACGCGCGAGTGGAAGCCTTTGCCAGAGATCGCGAAGATGTATGCCAGTGTGCCGAAGGGCAAGACCATCGTGCTCTATTGCCACGACGGATTCCGCATGAGCATGGGCTGGATGCAGCTGAAGGCGCTGGGGTATGAGGACGTGCGCCTCTACAACGGCGGCTGGGGCCACTGGGGCAACCGCTTCTCCCTGCCGGTGGCGAAAGGCGAAGAACCTCTGGACGATCACTTCCGCCCGTGAGGTCAAAAGGGCTCAAGGGGTTTGACTGGGCGTTCCCGGCGGCGCGCCAAATCGTCTCTTGACAATGCGCGCCCCGGCCCGCATCTTGCGCGCCATGCGAACCGTCTGTTGCATGACCTGCATTCTCATTACCAGCTAGCTTGCCGCTGGCTCGGGTTCGCACGCCTTTTCTTCCACATGGCTGACGAAACCTCGGGCCGGCGCCCGAAGGTGTCCTCATGGCCTTGACGATCCACAATTCCCTGACCCGGGCGAAGGAGCCCTTCGCGCCGCTCGATGCGGACATGGTGCGCATGTATGTCTGCGGGCCCACCGTCTATGACTATGCCCATATCGGCAACGCCCGGCCGATCATCGTTTTCGATGTGCTCTTCCGCCTGTTGCGCGCCCTGTATGGAGAAGAGCATGTGCGCTACGTGCGCAATCTCACCGACGTGGATGACAAGATCAACGCCCGCGCGGCCGAGGAAGGTGTGCCGATATCGGAGGTGACGGCGCGCACCATCAGGCAGTTTCACGCTGATATCTCCGCCCTTGGCGTGCTGCCGCCGACGGTGGAGCCGCGCGCCACGGAGCACATCGCGGAAATGCAGGAGATCATTTCGCGGCTCATCGACGCCGGTTGCGCCTATGTGGCGGAAGGCCATGTGCTTTATGACGTGACCGCGCGGCCCGATTACGGCGCGTTGTCGAAACGCTCGCTGGACGAGATGCTGGCCGGGGCGCGCGTCGAGGTGGCGCCCTACAAGAAGAACCCGATGGATTTCGTGCTGTGGAAGCCCTCGAAGGAGGGCGAACCGGCCTGGGAGAGTCCCTGGGGGGCGGGACGGCCTGGCTGGCACATCGAATGCTCGGCCATGAGCTGGAAACACCTGGGCGAGACCTTCGACATTCACGGCGGCGGCATCGATCTGCAATTCCCCCACCACGAGAACGAGATCGCCCAGTCAACCTGCGCCTTCCATACGCCCTTCATGGCGAAATACTGGCTGCACAACGGTTTTTTGCAGGTGGAGGGGCGGAAGATGTCCAAGTCGCTGGGCAACTTCATCACCATTCACGATCTGCTGGCCGAGTGGCCCGGCGAGGTGCTGCGGCTGAACATGCTGCGCACCCATTACCGCCAGCCCGTCGACTGGACGAAGAAGGGCCTCGAAGAGAGCTGGAAGACGCTGCGCGGCTGGTATGGCCGCTGCGACATGGACGCGGTGGAAGGCGAGGGGGCCTTCGCTCCGCCGGTGCTGGAGGCGCTGTGCGATGACCTGAACACGCCGAAGGCCCTGGCCGCGTTGCATCAGCTGGAGGGGGCGGAGCTGGCCGCCTCGCTGAAGGCGCTGGGCTTTTCCAGAAACATCGCCGATCCGCGTCAGGGCGCGGTGGACGCAGACGGGATCGAGGCCCTCATCGCGGCGCGCGAGGCCGCGCGGGCGGAAAAGAACTGGGCCGAGGCCGACCGCATCCGCGACGAATTGGCGGCAAGGGGCGTCGTGCTCAAGGACGGCCCGGAGGGCACGAGCTGGGAGCTGAAGAGGTGAGGGCGTTTGAGCCGATGACGCGGAGCATGCGGCCCTGGATTGCCGGGACAGGCCCGGCAATGACGGGAAATGAGGCAGGCAGGGGTGATGAGGAATTATCTTTGCGCGCCGGTTTCACCTCCTTCGTCATTACCGGCCTTGTGCCGGTAATCCAGAGCGGAACGGCCTTGAGCCTGTGGCTCTCGCCGGGACATGAGCAACAACAGGATTGAAGCAGGATAACGCCATGAGCATACCGGAAACGCCGAACCCCAACGCCGGGCCGCCGAAGTGGCTGATTTACGGCATTGCCGCGAAGATCGCCCTGATCGCCGCCATTATCACTGGCGTGCTGTGGTGGAAGGGCTTCATTTTCTGATCCCCCGCCACCGGAAAGAAAGATCCGCGAATGCCCTGTCTGACAAATTGCGTAACGCCGAACATGCAGAACACACCACCGAAACAGCGTATATACCTCTATGACACCACCCTGCGCGATGGCGCGCAGACGCCGGGGATCGACTTTTCCGTCGAGGAAAAAAAGACCATCGCCCGCATGCTGGACGAACTGGGCATCGCCTATATCGAGGGCGGCTATCCGGGGGCGAACCCGACGGATACCGGACTGTTCTCGCGCGATCTGGGGCTGGATGCGAAATTCTCCGCCTTCGGCATGACGCGCCGCCCCGGGCGCTCGGCTGAGAACGATCCGGGCCTGCAACAGCTCCTTCAGGCGAAGGCGGACGCCATCTGCTTCGTCGCCAAGGGCTGGGACTATCACGTCAAGGTGGCGCTGAAATGCACGCTGGAGGAAAGCATCCAGACCATCCGCGATTCTGTCAACGCGGCGCGCGAGAAGGGCTACGAGGCGCTGGTGGACATCGAGCATTTCTTCGACGGCTTCAAGGCCAACGCCAACTACACCATGGCCGCCGTGGCCGCCGCCTTCGAGGCCGGGGCGCGCTGGATCGTGC
>JALUFY010000282.1 GCA_027051995.1 Hyphomicrobiales bacterium | reverse complement strand
CTTCAAGCTGTCAGCCCCCCGCCGCGATGCGCGCATCGCGGCGGGGGGCTGACAGCTTGAAGGCCGCCGTCTTGACGGTTCTGGCCTTCACCTTTCTCAATCCGCATGTCTATCTGGACACGGTGGTGCTCATCGGGGCGCTTTCGGCCCGCTACGCGGGCGCGGCGCGGGCGGCCTTCGGGGCGGGCGCGGCGGCGGCCTCCTTCGTCTGGTTTTTCTCTCTGGGATACGGGGCGCGGCTTCTCGCGCCGCTGTTCGCCCGCCCGGCGGCCTGGCGGGTGCTGGATGGCGTGATCGCCGTGATCATGTTCACCCTGGCGCTGAACCTGCTGCGGCAGGGCTGAAAAGACACTGGCGCAAGGGCATTCCTGCCGCTATCCTTGCGCCCATGCGCAAGGGCTTCAAGGACATACAGACCGGCCAGGCGGCGGACAGACCGGCGGACGGGATGCCCAAAACGGCGGACAAGACAGGGAAAAAGCCCCATTACGCGGGCCACCGGGAGCGCCTGCGCCAGCGCTTCATGCGGGCGGGCGGCGAGGCGCTGGCCGACTACGAGCTGCTGGAGCTCGTTCTTTTCCGCGCCATCCCCCGGCGCGATTGCAAGCCGCTGGCCAAGGAGCTGATCGCGCGTTTCGGCTCCTTCGCCGAGGTCATTTCCGCGCCCGCCAAGCTGCTGGGCGAGGTTCCCGGCGTTGGCCGGGCGGTCATCGCCGAGCTGAAGATCGTGCGCGCGGCGGCGCTGCGGCTGAGTGGCGAGCAGGCCAGGCGCAAGACGGTGTTTCACGGCTGGAGCGATCTGCTGGATTACTGCCGGGCGGCCATGGCCTATGCCGAGAAGGAGCAGTTCCGCATTCTCTTCCTTGACCGCAAGAACCGGCTGATCGCCGACGAGGTGCAGCAGACCGGCACCATCGACCACACGCCGGTCTATCCGCGCGAGGTGGTCAAGCGGGCGCTGGAGCTTTCGGCGGCCTCCATCATTCTGGCCCACAATCACCCCTCCGGCGACCCCACCCCATCGCGCGCCGACATCGCCATGACCAGACAGATCATCGAGGCCGCCAAACCGCTTGGCATCAGCGTGCATGATCATGTGATCATCGCCCGCGACGGCCATGCCTCCATGCGCGGGCTGAACCTGATCTGAACTGCGTATAGGGCGGCTCTGTCAAGCATGTGATTTGCATGTGATCATCAATTGCAATAGTCTCGCCCGTCCCGGAACGCGCGGAGACAAGGAGACAGGCATGAGCACACCAGTGAGCGAAACCCCGGCGGCGGAGCCCAAGGACGCCCTTGCGCATTTCTCGGCGAAACTGCGCTTCGAGACAGATTGCTGGGATGTGCATGAGAGCCTGAAACAGGGAGCGGATTTCGTCCTGCTGGACGTGCGCGGGCCGGAGCTTTTCGAAAAAGCACATGTGCCGGGAGCGATCAACCTGCCGCATGGCAAGATTATCGAATCGAAGATGCGCCAGTGGCCGGACGATGCGCTGTTCGTCGTCTATTGCGCCGGGCCGCACTGCAACGGCGCGGACAAGGCCGCCGTGCGCCTCTCCAGGCTGGGGCGGAAGGTCAAGCTGATGACCGGCGGCATGACCGGCTGGGCCGATGAAGGCTTCGATTTCGCCAGCGGCGGGGCATGAAAAAAACCCGCGCCGGCCTGAAACGGCGGCGCGGGCTCGAAGATGCGCAATCAAGAACCGTCCTACTTGTTGACGGTGTCCTTCAGGCCCTTGCCGGGCTTGAACTTGGGCACGTTGACGGCCGGAACGCGCTTTGTGTCCTTGGTGCCGGGGATGCGCACATCGCGCTCCGGACGATGGGTGACAAGGAAGGTGCCAAAGCCGATGAGGCGCACTTCGTCGCCCTTGCTCAGGGCCTCGCCAATGGCCTCGATGGCGGCTTCCATGGCGTCCTGCGCCTGGCCCTTGGTGAGACCGGATTTTTCCGCCACCTTGGCGATCAGTTCCTGCTTGTTCATGATTTTCTTGTCCCTCACGATGGAATGGATGGTTTTCGTACGCTCACGGAACCGTCCGGAGCGGCCTTTTCGCGGCCTTCTCCCGCACGGTCCTGTTCATACCGCTTGATTACAGCAGCCATGACAGACTTACGGCGCTCAAGAATCACTCAAGCGAATCAGGTCGCCCCCACGCACTGCGGAATCAAGCCATGCCAATCTCCACCCGGCAAAGCAAGGAAAATTGACGCGGAAAGCGCGTCTATGAACAAAAAAGGCGTGTGCGTGCCTTCCCGGAAGGAAAATCGCCCGGGCGCGTCAGGGCCACAGGCGGGGGTTTCGCATGTGTTTGCGGAAAACATCGCGCAATGGCGCGGAGTCCTGAATGCGCAAGTCGGTGTCGTTGGCAGGGTTGTCTCCGTTGGGCCAGCGCTCGTTCCACCAGGCAAAGCCGATGAGGCTTTTCCAGCGGCCCGGCAGAATCAGCTTCAGCGCGCCATCGGCCCAGCGGGCGGCGTTTTCGTGGCGGTTGCGCACGTCCGATCCCATTTCGGCGATGATGACCGGCTTGCCCGGGGCCATGCGGGCAAAGCGCTTCATGTTGCGCGACAAGGAGGCGGCGAAATCCGTGCGCTCTTTCTGACGCGGATCGAGGGCGGAATAGATGGAGACGCCCAGCCAGTCGATATAGGCATTTCCCGGATAATAGGCCTCGAAGCGGTTCCACCTGCGCGGCGGGTCATCCTCGTGATTGACGTGGAAGACCCAGATGACGTTGCTCGCCCCCTGCCCCCTGATGACATCGATGATGTGGCGGTAGGCGCGCGCAAAGCGGGCCGGGCCGCGCCGGCCGCCGTTCCATACGCC
>JALUFY010000281.1:1996-2833 GCA_027051995.1 Hyphomicrobiales bacterium | reverse complement strand
CCGCCGCGCCGTCAAGCACCGGATAGACGCCGCGAATGCGCCCGCGCCGCACATGCTGAAGGATCTCCGCCACGGTGACGGCGCGCGGATCGATCCAGGAATCGATACCCAGCGGCCCGGCCAGCGGCGCGGACTCCAGAGTGGAGATCAGGCTCATGGTGTGCGCCGCCCCCTCCTGCCGGGCCAGCAGCGAAGACAGCAGGTTCACCTTGTCGTCGTTGGTCAGGGCAATGAAGATGTCGGCCCGCTCCACGTCCGCCTCGCGCAGGATTTCCGAATCCAGCGCCGAGCCATGCAGGATGATGGCCTTGTGCAGGCCGTTGGCGATGGCCTCGGCGCGCTCGCGGTCGTTCTCGATGATGCGCACATGGGCCTCCGGCGTCGTTTCCTCCAGCTTGCGGGCCACGTATGCGCCGATATTGCCGCCGCCGCCCAGGATGATATGGCGCGGCGGCTCTTCCTCGTGGCCGAACAGCACCAGGGTGCGCGCGGCGGCCTCGCTGCTGGCGATGACGAAGACCAGATCGCCCGCCTGCATCTGATCGGACGTTTTCGGAATGATGACCTCGCCCTTGCGCTGAATGCCAACAACGACGGCGGAGAGATCGGGGAAGAGCTCGGCCAACTGCGACAGCGGCGTATCGAGAATGGGGCAGTCCTCGTCCAGCTGGATGCCCAGGGCGATGACCTTCTGTCCGGCGAAATAGACGGCCTCAGCCGCGCCGGGCAGCGCCAGACGCCGCAGCACCATTTCGCCGACGGCGATTTCCGGCGAGATGACCACGTCGATGGCCGTGTTCTCGCGCGAGAAGAGATCGCTGTAGCGCGGCTCCAGAT
>JALUFY010000281.1:0-1986 GCA_027051995.1 Hyphomicrobiales bacterium | reverse complement strand
GCTCCAGATAGGACTGGTCGCGCACGCGGGCGATTTTCGTCGTCGTATTGAAAATGGCGTGCGCCACCTCGCAGGCCATCATGTTGACCTCGTCGGTGAAGGTCACGGCGATGATCATGTCGGCGTCTTCCGCCCCGGCCTGCTCCAGAATGTCCGGATGCGCGCCGTGGCCGATGATGCCCTGCACGTCCAGATCATCGGATATGGCGCGCACAAGCTCCGGCGAGGTGTCGATGACGGTGACCTCGTTGTCCTCCGCCGCCAGCCGTCCGGCGATCCCCCGGCCCACCTGGCCCGCGCCGCAAATGATGATCTTCATGTCAGCTCCGCCCGCTCTCGTTTGTCCGGAATCAGGTGCAATGTGCGGCAAAGCGCGGCCCCATGCAAGAGGTGGCGGCCGGCGGAAAGCCCCCGAAATGAAAGCATGAAAGCGCGCCGGGCCCTATTGCGCGGCGGTGATGGCGCGCGGCTTGTTGCGGATGGAGGTGGTAAAGCGCGCCGCGAGCTGGCGGGCGCGGGCGCGCTCCTTGTCCGTCGCCCTGGCCTGCAATGCCTCAAGCCGGTCATAAATGCGCGGCGAGAGCGCCGGAGAGGTCAGCGAGGCGGCGACGAAATACCATGACATGGCGGCGATGCGATCTTTGCGGATGTAGGATTTCAGCCCCCTGGCGGCCAGATCGCCCAGCAGCGCGGCGGCGGGCGCGTATCCGCCTTTTGCCGCCATCATCAGCCAGTTGATGGCGCGGCGCGGATGATTCTTCATCCCCTGGCCCTTCAGGGTGATCACGCCCAGGCCATAGAAGGCGGCCGGCGAGCCATGTCCGGCGGCGATGTTGTAGAGCCGGTAGGCGCGTCTGGGATCGCGCTTCTTGCGCGCCTTGCCGATGCCCGTGCGGTAATAGTCGGCCACGCGCACAAGCGCATCGACGGTCATCATCAGGCGCTTGCGGTTGCTCTCGTCGGGATCGTAGGTCAGGGCCACCTGACGGTAATACCTGAAGGCCTTTTCGTCATTGGCGCGCACGCCCCGGCCCAGCCGGTAGATATGACCCAGATACCAGGCGGCGACGATATTGCCCTTTTTCCAGGCCCTCTCGAAGGCCTTGCGGGCCTTCGCGAACTTGCCGGCCCGCCAGGCCTCGCGGGCCTTCTCCAGATCGCCTTTCCAGAAGGAAAGCCCGGAGAAGACATCCGCCTTGAGGCGCGGTCTGGCCGGTTCATAGCTATGGAACTGCATGACAGGCGAATCCAGCGCCTGCGCCGCAGCCGGCCCGGCCGGCATGAGCGCGGCCAGCGCGAAGGCGGCGGCGGCCAGATGGCCGCGCTGGAGACGAGCCCCCCTGTGCTCAGATATCCGCATAGACCTTCTTCTCGTTTTTCTTGCCCGGATGGGTGACGGCGCCATAACGGGCCGATCCGGCAAGCTGGCTGAATTTCCACAAGGCGCCGGAGCCGAAGCCGTTGTCGCGCGGTTTCCATTCCTTGCGCCGCGCCTCGAGCTCTTCCTCGCTCAGCTCCACGTCCATGACGCCCTTTTCGGCGTCCAGCACGATCATGTCGCCATCGCGGATCAGGCCGATGGGCCCGCCCACGGCGGCTTCCGGAGAGACATGGCCGACGCAGAAACCGCGCGTCGCGCCGGAGAAGCGCCCGTCGGTGATCAGCGCCACCTTGTCGCCCATGCCCTGGCCATAGAGGGCGGCGGTGGTGGAGAGCATCTCGCGCATGCCGGGGCCGCCCTTGGGGCCCTCGTAGCGGATGACCAGCACCTCGCCCTCGGTGTATTTGCGCTCGCTGACATACTGGAAGCACTCTTCTTCCGAATCGAAGCAGCGGGCGGGGCCGCGGAAATAGGTGCTCTTCATGCCCGCCACCTTGACGATGGCCCCGTCCGGGGCCAGCGAGCCCTTCAGACCGACGACGCCGCCGGTGGGCGAAATGGGATTGTTGGCCGGATAGACCACGTCCTGCTGATCGTTCCAGGCC
>JALUFY010000280.1 GCA_027051995.1 Hyphomicrobiales bacterium | reverse complement strand
GCCAGGCTCAGCATGTCCTCCTCGGCCTCTTCTTCCAGAACGTCCACGATGTCGTCGATGGACAAGGAGCCGATCAGCCGCCCGGAATCATCCACCACCGGGGCCGACACCAGATTGTAGTGCTCGAACTGCCGCGCCACGTCCTCGATATCGTCATCAACGCGAAAAACGGCGTCGAACTTCTCCATGATGTCCGACAACTTCGCCTCGCGCGGCGCGCGCAGAAGCCGCGAGGTGCTCACCTTGCCAAGGGTGTGATAGCGCGGATCCACCACATAAAGCTCGAAGAACTCCTCGGGCAGATCCTTTTCGGTGCGCAGATAATCGATGGTCTCGCCCGCCGTCCAGTGCTCCGGCACGGCGACGAAATCCGTCTGCATGTGCCGTCCGGCGGTGTCTTCCTCGTAATGCAGGGCGCGCTCGACGGCTATGCGCTCCGATTTGGGAACGCGCGCCAGAATCTCGCGTTTTTCGTGCTGGTTAAGGTCTTCCAGCAGCCAGGCGGCGTCATCGGTCTCCAGATTGCGCACCGCCCGCGCGATCACCCTGTTGGGCAGCGCCTCGATCAGGTCATCGCGCACCGGCTCTTCCAGCTCGGTCAGCGCCTCCACGTCGAAGGAGCGGTCAAGCATTTCGATGAGCTTGACGCGCTCGTCCTGATCGAGCAGCTCGATGACGTCGGCCAGATCGGCCTCGTGCAGATCGCGCACAAGGCGGCGCAGGCCGCGGATGTCGTCCCGGCCGATGGCCTCTTCCACCGCGCGCAGGAACCGCGGACGGATGCCGCCGTCCTCATCGCGCAGCGCCGGAATGTCCCTGATATCCGTTTCCGTCATGACCGCGCCTTCCCGCTTCGCCAAGAATGCCCGCTGGCAGGTTTACCCGCCCCCGCCCGATAAGGCAAAGGCCGCGTGAAAAAGAACAGGCGCGATGACCGGGCCCGTTTGTCAACGAAGAGTGTTTGTCTTGCAATGAATTCAGGACACACGAAGTGTGTATGGTGCGGCCGAGAAGACTCGAACTTCCACGGGTTTTACCCCACAGCGACCTCAACGCTGCGCGTCTACCAATTCCGCCACGGCCGCACAGGCCGCCGGTTGATGTAACCGGCGAGGTGGTGTTTATCAAGAGCGGTGGAGATTATCAACCCGGAAAACACCCCGCGCGGTGTATCATTTTCTCATGAACAAAAGGCGCCGCGATTCCCTCATCCAGACGCTGGGCAAGCTGAAAAGCCCCCTCCCCGTGCGCTGGCGCGTCACGCAGGGGCTGACGGATTATGAAACCGCCCGCGCCCGCATGCGTGAAGTCTCCGCCCGCATCGCCGATGGCGGCGAAAGCGAGCTTGTCTGGCTCGTCGAGCATCCGCCCCTCTACACGGCGGGCACCTCCGCGCGGGAAGAGGATTTGCGCGATCCCGGCCGCTTTCCCGTCCACAGGTCAGGGCGCGGCGGCCAGTTCACCTATCACGGCCCCGGCCAGCGCGTGGCCTATGTCATGCTCGATCTGCGCAGGCGCGGGCGCGACGTGCGCGCCTACGTAACCGGGCTTGAGCAATGGATCATCAATACGCTGGCCGGCCTCGGCGTAACCGGTGAGCGCCGCGAAGACCGCGTCGGCGTCTGGGTGCGCCGCCCGGACAAGGGCGCGGGCGCCGAGGACAAGATCGCCGCCATCGGCGTGCGCGTCTCCAGATGGATCACCCGCCACGGCATCGCCATCAACGCCCATCCCGATCTGGAGCATTTCTCCGGCATCGTGCCCTGCGGCGTCACCGGCCACGGCGTCACCTCCCTCGCGGAGCTGAACGCCCCAAACACCCTGCCCGTTCTGGACGCCGCCCTGAAACACAATTTCCAGCATATCTTCGGCCCCGTTGACTGAACGCCTTACCGGATGTCTTGCAAACCGCCATCGCCGGACAAACCCGTGGCGGCGAGCAAGTCCTTTTCACGGCAAATTTCCGCAAACCCGGGCCTTCCGGGGCCGAACCGGCGGGACAAGCCATGCCCCGCCCGGTATTTTTTTCACCCCTGCGCGAGACAAGGGGCGGCAAGACGCGCTATAAGGCGCTTCATGCAGAACGAACATCTCTTCGACGTGGTTATCATCGGCTCCGGCGCGGCGGGGCTGGACATGGCGCTGGCGCTGGCCAGGGCGGGCGTGCGGGTGGCCGTGCTCTCCAAGGTGGAGCTTGAGAACACCAACACCTGGCATGCGCAGGGCGGCATCGCGGCGGTGCTCGATCCGGAAGACGATTTCGAATCGCACATCCGCGATACGCTCAATGCCGGCGCGGGACTGTGTGACGAAAAAGCGGTGCGCTTCGTGGTGGAGAACGCGCCCGCCGCCATCCAGCGGCTGATCGATTACGGAGCGCAATTCACACCGGCGGAAGAGCCGGGGGGCTATCCCTATCATCTGACGCGCGAGGGCGGGCATTCGGCGCGGCGCATCATCCATGCCGCCGACGCCACCGGGCGCGAGATGGAAGAGACGCTGGCGGAGCAGGCGCGCGGGCACGACAACATCGCCATCTTCGAGCATCACATGGCCATCGACCTGATCCGCGCCCATGTGCCCATGCAGGGGCTGGGGCGCATCGCCGGGGTCTATGTGCTCAACAAGAACGAGAAGCGCGTCGAGCTGTTCCGCGCCAAGGTCATCGCGCTGGCCACCGGCGGGGCGAGCAAGACCTATCTCTACACCACCAACCCGGACATCGCCACAGGCGACGGCATTGCCATGGCCTTCCGCGCCGGCTGCCGGGTGGCCAACATGGAGTTCGAGCAGTTTCATCCCACCTGCCTGTATCATCCGCAGGCCAAGGCGCAGCTCATCTCCGAGGCCGTGCGCGGCGA
>JALUFY010000279.1 GCA_027051995.1 Hyphomicrobiales bacterium | reverse complement strand
ATTCCCGCACCTATGATTATGTCTGCGCCCTGCGCGCCGTCACCTCCGTGGACGGCATGACCGCCGACTGGTTCCCCTTCGATCACGACTTCCTCGCCGCCGTCTCCACCCGCATCATCAACGAGGTACGCGGCATCAACCGCGTCGTCTACGACATAACCTCCAAGCCCCCCGGAACGATCGAGTGGGAGTAGGGGGAAGGCAGGGAAAGGCCTGATTTCCCGCCGGAGAAGGACTCAACGCAGCAGTCTGCGCTCCAGCAATGCAAGCATGTCCCGGCGGCCATCGAGGATGCAGTGGATGAATACATCCCCGTGGACAACTTCATAAATGATGCGCCAGGGCTTGAAGGTGAGTTCCAGGAAGTTCGTCACCGCAATCCGTTCCAGTTCCGGCGGGATATGCCCCCGCCGCGGAAATTCGGAGAGCCGCGAACAAACGGCTTCCAGCTGGTCCAGAACACGCTCGGCATCATCCTCGGAATCATGGTTTGCGATATGGCGGTAGATGTCGATCAGATCCTGCTCGGCTTCCGCTGATAGCCGGACATGAAACCGTTTCACTTGCCGGATTCCCTGGCATGTTTGCGCACATCGGCGAAGCAATCCTCAAGCGTTTTGCTGCGGCCTTCCCGTATGCTTCTGGCGCTTTGGGCCAGCATCTTGAGCAGAGCCAGGGATTCCCGGGTCTGCTCATAGGATGCAATATCCTGAAGCACGGCCTTGGCTTCGCCATGCTGCGTAATCACCAGGGAACCCTGATTGCTGTTGACGCTGCGCAGGGCCTCCGCCGTGTGTTTCTTGAGATAGCTGATGGGCTTGACTGAATCACGCAATTTCATGCCGCAATGCTCCTCTTGTTCGCTGGCACCAAATTTAGACCTTTTTTGGTATCTGTGCAATCCCGCTCTGCGCAAGATGGTGCGCAAGTCATTCGCCCATCGCCGGGGTTGACCAACGGCGGGTTCTGGCAAACAATCCTGACCTCTTTTGATTTCGCCGGAGCAGGAGGTTCGTCATGCCCATTCCCTTCGCGCATTTGAAGACGGCGGAGCAGAGGCTGCTGTGGCTGTCGCACTGGATGATCCATCACGCCAACCACCTGCGCGATAAGCGCGACGGGCTGAAGGTTGGCGGGCATCAGGCCTCCTGCGCCTCCATGGTCTCCATCTTCACCGCGCTCTATTTCTCCGCCCTGAAGCCGCATGACCGGGTGGCCGTCAAACCGCACGCCGCGCCGCTGTTTCACGCCATGCACTATCTGGCCGGCCATCTGCCGCTGGAGAAGATGCTGAACTATCGCGGCCTTGGCGGCGCGCAGTCCTATCCCTCGCGCACAAAGGACGCCGATGACGTGGATTTCTCCACCGGCTCGGTGGGCCTCGGCGTGGCCATGACGGCCTTCGCCTCCCTGGCGCAGGACTATATTCATGCAAAGGACTGGGGCCGAGATCTGCCCATGGGCCGCATGGTGGCGCTGCTGGGCGATGCCGAACTCGACGAAGGCAACATCTACGAGGCTCTTCAGGAAGGCTGGAAGCACGGTCTGCGCAATTGCTGGTGGATCGTCGATTACAACCGCCAGAGCCTCGACGGCGTGGTGCATGAAGGCCTCTGGGAGCGCATCGAGGCCATCTTCGGCGCTTTCGGCTGGGAGGTGGTGCGGCTGAAATACGGCGTTTTGCAGCGCGCCGCCTTCAACGAGCCGGGCGGCGAAAAGCTCAGGAAATGGATCGACGACTGCCCCAACCAGCTCTATTCGGCCCTCACCTTTCAGGGCGGCGCGGCCTGGCGCGAGAAGATGCTGGCGGATTTCGGCCACTATCCCGATTTCGCCGCTCTTATCTCCAGGCGCTCCGACGACGAGCTGGCGGAGCTGATGACCAATCTCGGCGGCAATTGCGTGCGGACCATGGCCGAGGCCTTCGCCGCCGTCAGCCATGACCGCCCCACATGCTTCCTCGCCTATACCATCAAGGGCTGGGGCACGCCGCTGGCCGGCCACAAGGACAATCACGCGGGGCTGATGACCACCGCCCAGATGGAGCAGTGGCGGGCCCGCATGGGCGTGCCGGAAGGGGCCGAATGGGAGCCCTTCGCCACGGTGAAGGATGAAGAGGCCTTCCGCGCCTTCGTCAAATCCGTTCCCTTCTTCGCCGGATATCCGCGCCGCCGCGATGATGAAACCTTCCCCGTTCCGGCCATTGCCGCGCCCGGAGACAAGACGATTTCCACCCAGATGGCCTTCGCCAAACTGCTCGATGGGCTTGCGCGCGGGGATTCGCCGCTGGCGGAGCGCATCGTCACCACCTCGCCGGACGTCACCGTCTCCACCGGCCTTGGCGCATGGGTGAACCGGCGCAAGCTGTTCTCGCGCCAGCCCATCGGCGACACCTTCCGCGCCCAGCATATCGCCTCGACGCAGAAATGGGTCTTCGCCCCGGAAGGCCAGCACATGGAGCTGGGCATCGCCGAGATGAACTTCTTCACCTGGCTGGCCGCCGCCGGGCTCTCCCACAGCCTCTTCGGCAAACGGCTGATCCCCATCGGCGCGGTCTATGATCCCTTCGTGGCGCGCGGTCTGAACGCCATGAACTACGCCTGCTATCAGGGCGCGCGCTTCATCGTCGCGGGCACGCCCTCGGGCGTCACCCTGGCCCCGGAGGGCGGCGCGCACCAGTCCATCAACATGCCGCTCATCGGCATGGCGCAGGACGGGCTGAGCGCCTATGAACCCGCCTTTGCCGACGAGCTGGCGGTCATCATGGAATGGGCGCTGGATCACGTGCAGGCCGAAGATGGCGGCGCGGTCTATCTGCGCCTGTCCACCAATCCGCTGGAGCAGCCGCCGCGCCGGATGAGCGAAGCT
>JALUFY010000278.1 GCA_027051995.1 Hyphomicrobiales bacterium | reverse complement strand
AAGGAGCATGCATGAGCGGCATGGACATCAGACTGGAGCAATGCGCCTTCGATTACGAGGACATGCGCATGCTCTTCGACTGCGCCATCCCGGCGGGCTCGCTGACCGCCGTCATGGGCCCCTCCGGCGCGGGCAAGTCCACACTGCTCAATCTCATCGCCGGTTTCGAGACGCCGCGACCGGGAAGGGTTCTCATCGGCGGAAGGGACATGGCGCACACGCCCCCGGCGGCCCGTCCGGTGAGCATGATCTTTCAGGAAAACAACCTCTTCGCCCATCTGGACGTGATGACCAACGCCGGACTGGGGCTGAACCCCGCCGGCCGCCTGAGTGGCAAGGAACGCCAACGGGTGCGCGAGGCCTTGGCGCGCACCGGGCTGGAGGGGCTGGAGCGGCGCAAACCGGGCGAGCTCTCCGGCGGCCAGCGCCAGCGGGTGGCCATCGCCCGCGCCCTGTTGCGCGACAAGCCGGTGATGCTGCTGGACGAGCCCTTCGCCGCCCTCGGCCCGGCCCTGCGCGCGGAAATGCTGGAGCTCGTCTCGGCCATCCATCGCGAGCGCGGTTTCACCATCGTCATGGTGACGCACATGCCCAAGGATGCCCGCGCCATCGCGCAACAGACCATCTTCATCCATGAAGGCCGCATCCTGGCGCGGGCGCGAACACGGGAGCTTTTCGCCATGAAGGAAACCCTGCCGCCGCTGGCCGCCTATCTGGGCGGAGAATGAGCGACTGCGGTCACTGCGCGCCGCGCATGCTTGCAGGCGCTTGGCGGGAGCCTAGCGTCCCCGCGTCATCCGCACGGGGAAATCCACCACCCGCTCGCGCCCATCCCCGCCATCCGGCGCTGACGGACGCGCGGGGGCCGCGATCGCCGCGTCCGGGGAAGCCGGCATGCCGCCTTCGCTGGCCAGCTGCTTGAGGATGCCGAACACGGCTCTTTGCTGCGCCGGCGTCAGCATCTCCAGCAGCGCCCTGTCCACCTCGGCCATCACCGGGGCCATGGCCGCCAGCGCCTCGCGCCCGGCGGGCTCGAGGAAAAGCTGCTTGGCGCGCCGGTCGGACGGACAGCTCTCGCGGCGGATATAGCCCCGCTCCTCCATGCGCGCCGCCAGATCGGCCAGCGTCGAGCGGTCGATGCCCGTCCTGTTGACGATGTCGGTCTGGCTCGCTCCGGCGTTTTCGGCCAGGCAGGAGAGAACGGCGAACTGGCGCTGTGTCAGACCGCCCTTGCCGGCGTGCGCGGCGAGAATGTCCGCCGCCGCCTGCGAGGCCCTCTTGAGAAGATGGTAGAGGGAATCGTTCAGGCCCCGCGCCCGCGTGATCGTCACATGCCCGTTCATCTTCGCCTGTCTCCCGCTCGCTTCATCCGATGGCGCGCGGGCAACCCCAGCGGCTCTCCCCTCCGCTGATGAGCTTTTCGTGGGCTCCCCCTTGCCCCGCGCATATCTCCCCCGGTCATATCTGAATAACGAATCACGAAGCGGGAATAACTGGTCATTCAACCATAAATTTCATCGCGCGCGCGTTCGCCCCCGCGCCGCACTCTCGCAAAACAACCCTGCTTCACGGAAATTTATTTTGACCTTTGCGCAAACGTAATCCTATTTTGCTTGCAGCCCCCGCGAGGAAGGTTTACCTGTGCCTTGAGAAGGCGATTGAACAGAATGCCGCATGCGGCGCGATGCCGCACTCGTGGCGGAAACACGCAAACTCCAGGGGAGTAAAGCCCATGGCCCGCAGCAAGATCGCG
Source organism: Hyphomicrobiales bacterium (assembly GCA_027051995.1). Taxonomy (GTDB): domain Bacteria; phylum Pseudomonadota; class Alphaproteobacteria; order Rhizobiales; family Aestuariivirgaceae; genus Thermopetrobacter. The sequence goes on along the minus strand of JALUFY010000278.1, from coordinate 1,124 downwards.
CTCATCGGTTCCGGAATGATTGGCGGAACCCTGGCTCACCTGGCCGGCGTCCGTGAACTCGGGGATGTCGTGCTCTTCGACATCGTCGAGGGAACGCCACAGGGCAAGGCCCTGGATCTGGCCGAAAGCTCGCCCATCGCCGGATATGACATCGCCTTCAAGGGGGCCAACGAATACGCCGCCATCGAGGGCGCCGATGTGGTCATCGTCACCGCCGGCATTCCGCGCAAGCCGGGCATGAGCCGCGACGATTTGCTGGAGATCAACCTGAAGGTCATGAATCAGGTGGGCGCGGGGCTGGCCAAATACGCTCCTGACGCATTCGTCATCTGCATCACCAATCCCCTCGACGTCATGGTCTGGGCTCTGCAAAAGTATTCCGGCATTCCGGCCAATCGCGTCATCGGCATGGCCGGGGTGCTCGATTCGGCCCGCTTCCGCTATTTCCTCGCCGAGGAGTTCAACGTCTCGGTCAAGGACGTCACCGCCTTCGTTCTCGGCGGCCACGGCGACACAATGGTGCCCCTGCCGCGCTATTCCACCGTCGCCGGCATCCCCCTGCCCGATCTGGCAGACATGGGCTGGACGACCATGCAGCGCATCGGGGAGATCGTTCAGCGGGTGCGCGACGGCGGCGCGGAGATCGTCGGCCTGCTGAAGACTGGCTCGGCCTATTACGCCCCGGCCACCGCCGCCATCGCCATGGCCGAAAGCTATCTGAAGGATCAAAGGCGCATCCTGCCCTGCGCCGCCCAGTGCAATGGCGAATACGGCGTCAAGGGCCTGTATGTCGGCGTGCCGGTGATCATCGGCAAGGGCGGCGTGGAGGCGGTTGTCGAAATCAAGCTCGACAAGGACGAAAAGGCCGCCTTCGCCAAATCCGTCAGCCATGTGAAATCGCTCATGGAAGCCGCCAGGAGCATCGCGCCGGATCTGGCGTGATCCGGCAATCATCCACCAGGGGAACGGCAGATGAATATTCACGAATATCAGGCCAAGGCCATTCTCGCCCGCTATGGCGTGAACGTGCCGCGCGGCCTGCCCGCCATGTCCGTTGACGAGGCCGTGGCGGCGGCCGAGGAGCTGGGCGGCCCCGTCTGGGCCGTCAAGGCGCAGATTCACGC
>JALUFY010000277.1 GCA_027051995.1 Hyphomicrobiales bacterium | reverse complement strand
GCTTCATCTCTCCCTTCCAGGCCATCCTCAAGGAGCTTGGCAAGGACATCAAAATCCGCTTTGCTTGAACCCCGTTGCACTTCACGCTGGAATCCACCGCGGAACGTCTCGAAAGCCTCCTGAAAGCGGCAAACGTTCAAATTTCCATCAGCGCCAAAAGGCCGCGCAGCAGGTCGTGGGGCGAGGGCGGGCAGCCGGGGATGTGCAGGGCCACGCCCACCACATCGTCCAGCTTGCCAACGCAGGCGTAGGAGCCCTTGAAGACGCAGCCGTCACAGGCGCAATCGCCCGCCGCCACCACCCATTTGGGCTCCGGCGTGGCCGCGTATGTGCGCTCCAGCGCCACCTTCATGTTGTGCGTCACCGGGCCGGTGACCAAAAGCACGTCGGCATGGCGCGGCGAGGCGGCGAACTTGAAGCCGAAGCGCGAGATGTCGTAGATGGCGTTTTCCAGCGCGTGAATCTCCAGCTCGCAGCCGTTGCATGATCCGGCGTCCACCTCGCGGATGACCAGCGAGCGGCCCAGCCGGGCGCGCGCCTTTGCATCCACGGTGCGCGCCAGCTCCTCAAGCGCCTCCTTCGATGCGCCGGGGGGCTTGTCCGTCAGCGGCTGGCTGAAGATGGATTTGAACAAAAGCGTGCGCATCGGCTTCCTCTACAGATCGCTTCCCGAGTAGGAACAGTTGAAGGATTTGTTGCACAGCGGGAAATCGCCAACGATGTTGTTCTCGATCACCGCTTCCAGAAGCGGCCACTGGAACAGCGAGGGATCGCGGGCGTAACAGCGGCTGACGCGCCCTTCGCAATCCAGCCGCACCCACAGCAGAACATCGCCCCGGAAGCTCTCGCGCACGGCCACGCCCTCGGCGGGCGCGCCGGGCGCATCGGGCAATCCGGCGAGGATTTCGCCATCGGGCATGCCGCGGATGATGCGCTCGCACAGAGTCAGGCTCTGCATGGCCTCGCTCATGCGGATGCGGATTCGCGCGTCCACATCGCCCGCTTCCAGCCGCGCCACATCGAGCGGCAGATGATCATAGGGGGCGCAGGGCAGATCGCGCCGCGCGTCGAAATCGCGCCCGGCGGCGCGCCCCACATATCCGCCGGCGGCGAACTGGCGCGCCAGATCCGCGCTCAGAATGCCGGTCTTGCGTGTCCTGTCGAGCAGCGAGGCGGTGTTGTCATAGACATTCATCAGCTTCATCAGCCGCTCGCGCAGGCCCGCGATGAGTTTTTCCATGACCATGAAGCCGTCAGCGTCCAGATCGGCCGCGACGCCGCCCGGGATCACCTTGTCCATCATCAGCCGGTGGCCGAAACAGGCCTTGGCGGCGCGCAGCACATCCTCGCGCAACACGCCGAAATGGGCGTGCATGAAGGCGAAGGCGGCGTCGTTGCACACCGCGCCGGTGTCGCCCAGATGATTGGCCAGCCGTTCCATCTCCGCCATCAGGGCGCGCAGCCACACGGCGCGGGGCGGGATTTCGGCCTTCAGCGCGGCCTCCACGGCGGCGGCGAAGGCCCACGACCAGGCCACCGTGCTGTCGCCGGAGATGCGCGCGCAGACAGGCGCGGCCTCTTGCGGCGTCCTGCCTTGCAGGAGTTTCTCCACGCCCTTGTGGGTATAGCCCAGGCGGGCCTCCAGGCGCACGACGATTTCGCCGGCGCAGAAGAAGCGGAAGTGCCCCGGCTCGATGATCCCGGCATGCACCGGGCCGACGGGGATCTGGTGCAGCCCATCGCCCCGCGCGCCAAGGAAGTGATAGGGCTCCGGCGCGTGCGGCGCGCCGGGCTCGGCGGCCAGCGGATGGGTGAGCGGCCATTTGCCATGATCCAGCCAGGGGCGCGTATCGGGCAGGCCCTCGGGCGTGTGGCCATGCATGTCGCGGATGATGCGCTCCGGCAGCAGGGCGGGGGGATGATGCGCGCCAACGGACGGATAGGCCCCATCCTCCAGATCAACCGATGCGATGGCGAAATCGCCATGGGCGCGGTCGAACAGGGCCATGTGAACCTGCGCCTCGTCCGCCCACAGGGCCATCATGTCGAGATCGCCGCCCAGCCGCCGCGCCAGCGCCGTCCATTCCTCCGCCGGCACGGTAAAGCGCGCCGCGCCCTGCTGCGCGGTTTCCGCGCGGCCCTTCCCCAGCATGTCCATCAGCTTGCGCGCGGCGGGCGCGTCCGTGTGTTTCTCGCTCATCCCAGCACCTTCGCAACCTGCTGGAACCAGTCCACCAGCGCATGCGGCAGCCACAGCCCCGCCAGAAGGACAAGAACCAGATGAATGAATATGGGAATGGCCGAGGCGCGCACCCTGTGGGATTCTCCGGCCGGCTCGCCAAAGACGATCCTTTGCAGATGCATCAGCAGCGCGCCGAAGGCCAGAAGGATGCCCAGCGACAGGATGATGGCCAGAACGGGCTGGCGGGCGAAGGTCGTCGTCACCACCAGAAACTCGCTGGTGAAGACGCCGAATGGCGGCACGCCGGCGATGGAGATCACCCCCAGCGCCAGCGCCCAGGCCAGACGCGGATTGCTCGCGCCCAGCCCGGTCAGGCCGGAAAGCCGCTGCGTGCCGCGCGCCTGCGCGATGTGACCGACGGCGAAGAAGATGCCGGACTTGGTCAGGCTGTGCATGGTCATGTGCAACAGCCCGGCGAAGTTGGCCAGCGGCCCGCCCATGCCGAAGGCGAAGGTGATGATGCCCATGTGCTCAATGGAGGAATAGGCGAACAATCGCTTGATGTCGCGCCGCCGGTAGAGCATGGCGGCGGCGAAGATCAGCGAGGTCAGCCCCATGACCATCATCACCGGGCCCGGCCGGATGGCGTCCGGATTGCCCGCCATGATCATCTTGATGCGCAAAACGGCGTAAAGCGCCA
>JALUFY010000276.1 GCA_027051995.1 Hyphomicrobiales bacterium | reverse complement strand
CGAAGGCGCCGCCGCAGATGAACAGGATGTTGGTGGTGTCCACCTGCAGGAATTCCTGCTGCGGATGCTTGCGCCCGCCCTGCGGCGGCACGCTCGCCACCGTGCCCTCCATGAGCTTGAGCAGCGCCTGCTGCACGCCCTCGCCGGAGACGTCGCGGGTGATGGAGGGGTTGTCGGACTTGCGCGAAATCTTGTCGATCTCGTCGATATAGACGATGCCGCGCTGGGCCTTTTCGACATTGTAGTCCGCCGACTGGAGCAGCTTGAGAATGATGTTCTCCACGTCCTCGCCCACATAGCCGGCCTCGGTCAGGGTCGTGGCGTCGGCCATGGTGAAGGGCACGTCGAGAATGCGCGCCAGGGTCTGGGCCAGCAGCGTCTTGCCGCAGCCGGTGGGGCCGACAAGCAGGATGTTGGACTTGGCCAGCTCCACCTCGTCGTTCTTCGAGGCGTGCTTGAGGCGCTTGTAGTGATTGTGAACGGCCACCGAGAGGATGCGCTTGGCGCGGTCCTGGCCGATGACGTAATCGTTCAGGACATCATAGATTTCCTGCGGCGTGGGCACGCCGTCGGCGGATTTCACCAGATTGGTCTTGTTCTCCTCGCGGATGATGTCCATGCACAGCTCGACGCATTCGTCGCAGATGAACACAGTCGGCCCGGCGATGAGCTTGCGCACCTCGTGCTGGCTCTTGCCGCAAAACGAGCAGTAGAGGGTGTTCTTGCCGTCGCTGCTGTTGTCGTCCTTGCTCATGAAAACTCCTTGAACATGTCACGGCCGCCGAGGCCTTGAATCAGTCCGTCCAGCCACCTTTCGCGAGAGTAGGACGGCGCGGCGGCGGGTTCAACCCCGGCGGCGGGGCTCTTGCGCGCATGGTAAACCGCCGGCGGCGATTCGTCCCCCTGGCGGGAAGTCTGGCCCCGCGAGGTTAAGCAAACCTTAGCGCCCGGGCGGATGTCCGCTCCAGAGATCATTCCGCGCGCCGGGATGTCATTTTTCCGCCGGCGCGGGGCGCTTTTCGATGACCTCGTCAATGAGACCGAAGTCCCTGGCCGCCTCTGCGGTGAGGAAATTGTCGCGCTCCAGCGCCTCCTCGATCTTCTCCAGCGGCTGGCCGGTGTGATTGACGTATATCTGGTTCAGCCGGTGGCGCAGATCGAGAATTTCCTTGGCGTGACGCTCGATGTCCGAGGCCTGGCCCTGAAAGCCGCCGGAGGGCTGATGCACCATGATGCGCGCGTGCGGCAGCGCGTAGCGCATGCCCGGCTCGCCCGCCGCCAGCAGCAGCGAGCCCATGGAGGCCGCCTGGCCGATCACCGTGGTGGAAACCTTGGGGCGGATGAACTGCATGGTGTCGTAAATCGCCAGTCCGGCGGTGACCACGCCGCCGGGCGAGTTGATATACATGGCGATTTCCTTCTTCGGGTTCTCCGCCTCCAGAAACAGCAGCTGGGCGACGATCAGCGTCGCCATGTGATCCTCCACCGGGCCGGTGAGGAAGATGATGCGCTCCTTCAGAAGGCGCGAGAAAATGTCATAGGCGCGCTCGCCGCGGCTGGATGTCTCCACCACCATGGGCACAAGGCCGGACATGGAACGCAGGGTCTCGATGGGGTCTTTCATGAACGTCTCCTAGAAGGACAAGTGATCTTTACCGCACGGCGGATTCGCCTGTTCGCCATAGATAGACACAGATGTGCGCGCAGCGCAAAGCCCTTGTGCAAACCATCCGCCAGACGGGACGGCGCGAGGCCGCCGCGCCCTGCCCGGTGCGGGAGGCTTTTGCGCTGAAGGCTTGCGGATTGTCCGGCGCCTCTATATGTGGTGTGACGAAATTCACCCGCGAACAGGTAGAACATGAACGCTCTCGTCGTTGTCGAATCGCCCGCCAAGGCGAAAACCATCAACAAGTATCTGGGCAGGGATTACAAGGTCCTGGCCTCCTATGGCCATGTGCGCGATCTGCCGGCCAAGGACGGATCGGTGGATCCCGGCAAGGACTTCGCCATGAAGTGGCGCATGGACACGCGCGCCGCCAAAAGGGTGCGCGACATCGAAAGCGCCCTGAAGAGCGCCGACCGGCTGATTCTCGCCACCGACCCCGACCGCGAGGGCGAGGCCATCTCCTGGCACGTGCTGGAAATCCTGCGCAAGAAGGGGGCGCTGAAGGGCAAGGAGATCGAGCGGGTGGTGTTCAACGCCATCACCCCGGCCGCCGTGAAGGCCGCCATGAAGGCCCCGCGCGAGGTGGATCAGGCGCTGGTGGAGGCCTATCTGGCGCGCCGGGCGCTGGATTATCTCGTCGGCTTCACTCTCTCTCCCGTGCTGTGGCGCAAGCTGCCCGGGGCGCGCTCGGCCGGGCGGGTGCAGTCGGTGGCGCTGCGTCTCGTCTCCGAGCGCGAGCTGGAGATCGAGGCCTTCAATCCCCAGGAATACTGGTCCATCGAGGCGGCGATGAAGAGCGCCCGGGGCGAGCCCTTCGCGGCGAAGCTCTTTTCGGTGGATGGCAAGAAGCTCGAGCGGCTGGCCATCGGCACGGAAAAGGATGCGCGCGCCATCGAGGCGGCCCTGAAGGATGCGTCCTTCGCCGTGGCCAAAGTGGAGGCCAAGCCGGCCAGGCGCCATCCGGCGGCTCCCTTCACCACCTCCACCCTGCAACAGGAGGCTTCGCGCAAGCTGGGCTTTTCCTCGCGCCAGACCATGCAGGTGGCGCAGAAGCTCTATGAAGGCGTGGACATCGGCGGCGAGACGGCGGGCCTGATCACCTACATGAGAACCGACGCCGTCACCATGTCGCCGGAGGGCGTCAAGGCGGCGCGTGACCAGATTTTCCGCGCCTTCGGCGAGAAATACCTCTCGCCCTCCCCGCGCATGTTCAAGACGAAGGCCA
>JALUFY010000275.1 GCA_027051995.1 Hyphomicrobiales bacterium | reverse complement strand
GATCGGGGCTTCAAATGCATTGCCGCTTCATGCGCCCGCTGGCGGCGCTGCTTGACCATCGCCGCCAGCGGGCGCATGAAGCGGCAATGCATTTGAAGCCCCGATCCCTTGAAACCCTCATCCCTGGAGCCTGTCATGTTCACCCCGGAAGATTTTGCCCTTGCCGAAAAGGCCGTCCATGCCGCCATGCGGCCCACCCTGGCCAATCCCTGGCCGTTGCTGGCCGAAGAGGCCGGCTGCGAGGTCTGGGTCAAGCACGAAAACCACACGCCCACCGGGGCCTTCAAGGTGCGCGGCGGGCTCAACTACATGGCCCGGCTGCATGATTCCGGAAGGCCCATGCCCGCCGGTTTCATTTCCGCCACGCGCGGCAATCACGGCCAGTCGGTGCCCTTCGCCGCCGCCCGTTACGGCCTGCCCGTGACCATCGTCGTGCCAAGGGGCAATTCCGTGGAGAAGAACGCCGCCATGCGCGCCCTGGGCGCGGAGCTGATCGAACATGGGGAAAGCTTCGACGAGGCGAAGGAATACGCCGCGAGGCTGGCGCAAGAACGCGATCTGCACATGGTGCCGCCCTTTCACCCCTGGCTGGTGGCCGGCGTGGCCACCTATGCGAAGGAGCTCTATGAGGCGGCGGGCGAACTGGACGCCGTCTATGCCCCCATCGGCATGGGCTCCGGCCTTTCCGGTCTCATCGCCATGCGCGACATGATGGGGCTGAAGACACAGGTCATCGGCGTGGTGGCGCAAGGCGCGGACGCCTATCTGCGCTCGTTCAAGGCCGGCAGACCCGTCTCCGCCCCCGCCAGCTCCTTCGCCGACGGCATGGCCGTCGGGATACCGCACCCGGACGCGGTGGATTACATCAACAGGGGGGCTGAGCGCATCGTCGCGGTCTCCGAGGATGACATCGCCGCCGCCATCCGCCTCTATTACACCGCCACCCACAACCTGGCCGAAGGGGCGGGCGCGGCCGCGCTGGCCGCCCTCATGCGCGAGCGCGGGATCATGCGCGGCAAACGCTGCGCCGTCATCCTCTCCGGCGGCAACATCGACGCGGACAAGTTTGCCGCCGTCCTCAGCGGAAAAACCCCCGCGCCGTGAGCCATTTGCCCTTGCAATGGCCGGGGAATGCGCATATACACCCTGCGTTCGCACCGCCCGCTACTGGCCGGAGGCTGAACGGAAGGCCGTGTCCGCTTGCCGGACCGGCAGGGTGAACGCGGCGGCCATCATGTGAAAGCATCATGAAGCCAAAGCGGTCTGCCCGCCTTCCCGTGTCTTCGCTCAATTGACGGACCCCACGGGCCTTTCCGGGCCGCAAGGGAGGCTTCGCGCCGTGGCAGGGCAGGGGGAACGGACGAAACCCGGAAACACGAAGGAAAGGCCATTCATGCCCTTTTATGAACATGTATTCCTGATGCGTCAGGATCTGGCCCCGGCGCAGGTCGAGGGCCTCGTTGACCAGATGAAGGAACTGGTCGCCAACAACGGCGGCAAGGTCGCCAAGGTGGAGAACTGGGGCCTGCGCACCCTGGCCTACAAGATCCGCAAGAACCGCAAGGCGCATTATGTGCTGATGAACCTCGACGCCCCCGCCGCCGCCGTGCAGGAGCTGGAGCGCATCGAGCGGCTCTCCGACGATATCATCCGCTTCATGACCATCCGCGTCGATGAGCTGGAGGAAGGCCCCTCGGCCATGATGCGCGCCCGCGAGGAGCGCGGCCGGGGCGGTTTCCGCGGCCGGGGCGGCCCGCGCGGCGGCTCCCGTGACCGCGCGCCGCGCCGCGAGGCCGCGCCTGCCGCAACAACCGGCAAGAAGGAGGACTGACCATGGCCGCTCCCGCACGCAGACCGTTTTTCCGCCGCCGCAAGACCTGCCCGTTCTCCTCGGACAATTCTCCGAAGATCGACTACAAGGACGTGCGGCTGCTTCAGCGCTACATCTCCGAGCGCGGCAAGATCGTGCCCAGCCGCATCACCGCCGTCTCGGCAAAGAAGCAGCGCGAACTGGCCAAGGCCATCAAGCGCGCCCGCATCATCGGTCTTCTGCCTTTCGTCATCAAGTAACCGCCCTTTGAGCCCCGGCCGGGAAAACCGCCGGGGCGAAGGCTGGAGCGGACAATCCGCCCCTAACCCTCCAACGGGGACAGCCAATGCACAAGCGCCTTTCATCGGACAGGGCCCTTTTCCGCCACCGCGCGGAGAAGGGCCTTGGCGCGTCCCGCGCAAGCTGGCGGCGGGCCGGGGAGGGCGCGTCATGAACCGCTCCTGGACGCTCATCGCGCTGGCCGCCGGGGCGCTCTCGGCGGTGGCCTTCATGGGGGTGATCCGCCCCTCGCTTGTCTCCATCGTCATGTTCTATCTCGCCCCCGCGCCGCTGTTCATGGCCGGGCTGGCCTTCGGCGCCGTGGCCGCCGCCCTTGGCGCGGCCGTGGGCGCCGCCGCCATCGCCGTGCTGCTCAATGTCAAGGCGGCGGGCTTTTATCTGCTCACCAGCGGCCTTTCGCCCGTTGTGCTCACCTGGCTGGCCCTGACCTCGCGCCCGGCCGCCGGCGGCGCGGAGGGCGAGGCGGCGGATGAGCAGGGCCGAGAATGGTATCCCGAAGGCCGCCTGCTTTTGTGGGCCGCCGTCATGGCGGGGGCGCTGATGAGCCTCACCGCCCTCATGCTCGGCCCCTCGCTGGCGGAGTTTCAGGGCGTGCTGCGTGACATGGCCGGGCAGATGCTCAAGTCCTCCGGCCTGCCGCAAGGCATGAGCCCGGATCAGCTCAAGAGGCTGACGGATTTCGTCACCGCCACCACGCCGCTGGCGGCCACCGCGCTGTGGGAGATCATCACGCTGGCCAACATGGCCCTGGCCGCCTGGCTGTTGAAGCGCTTCGGCTATCCCACCC
>JALUFY010000274.1 GCA_027051995.1 Hyphomicrobiales bacterium | reverse complement strand
GACAAACCTCCGAGAACCATTTTCGACGCCCTGTGCTGGACGCTGCGCGGCTTCACCCTGTTCATGTGGTTCGCGGTGGGGCTTGTCATGTATATGGCCAGAAAGGCCGCTGAAAGCGGCGGCCCGGCCTATATCTGGCAGGAGAAACTGGCCATCGCCACGGTGGTTCTCATGTCCATCGCCATCTGGTGGTTCTCCGGCTTCGTGGCCCGCAAGGGGCGCGAGAAGGAGGCCGCGCGCCTGGCCCGCGAAGCCGACGAAGACGCTTGAGGCAATCATGCCCCTGCACATGATCAAGCTCTGCGTCGGGGTCACGGAAATCGCCCGGCTGGCGGCCTTTCAGAAACGCCGCTTCGAGGCCACGGGGCGCAACGCCCATGTCACCCGCATGACGCCGCGCCGGGCGGCGGAAATTCTCGATGGCGGCTCGCTCTACTGGGTGATGGGCGGCATGATCATGACGCGCCAGAGGATCACCGCCATAGAGCCCTTCACAGATGACGAGGGGATCAGGCGCTGCAGGCTGGAGCTGGACATGACGATCGTGCCGGTCGTTCCGCGGCCCCGGCGGCCCTTTCAGGGCTGGCGCTATCTCGATCCGGCAGACGCGCCGCCCGATGTGCAAACGGATGGTGACGCGCAGCAGATTCCGGAGGACATGCGCCGGGGTCTGGGTGACCTGGGATTGATCTGAACGAATCACCCGGCGGACGGATTTCGTGAAAATCTGGAGCGGGCCATCGTGATTCCCTCATAAATTGCATCTGGCGCGAACTTGCCTAGTTTTCCGCCGGGGAATGCGCATTTCATATGTAATTCAATAACTTGTTTCATGTTTTTCAAGATGCCGCTTCAGACCTTCCTTGCGGGATGTCCACAATCATTCGCGCGGGGGCTATACAATGCCCTTGTCATGTCGCATCCTTGATCAGCCGTGGCGAAGTGATTCTCCGCCCGGGGGCAACAGTTCACATGAGTTCAGTAGAGGCCGAGGGATCGATGCCGGGGGAGAAATCAGACAGGCAGCCGCAAGTTGAATACAAGGTGGTGACGGAGCCGCCAGCGGATACCGAAATCACCGTTTACCGGATTTCCGGGTTCGTCAAATGGTTCGACACGGGGCGGGGCTACGGCTTCATCATTCCGGACAACGGCATGCCCGATGTGCTTTTGCACCTGAGCTGCCTGAAGCGCGACGGCTTTGATGCGCCGCTTGAGGGCACGCGGGTCGTCTGCGACGCGGTGAAGCGCCAGAAGGGCTATCAGGTGCTGAAGGTGGTGGACATGGACGCCTCCACCGCCATACATCCGGTGGAGCGGCGCGCCAATACCCATGTCGAGGTGCGCGCGGAGACCGGATGGCTGGAGGCCTCGGTCAAGTGGTTCAACCGCGAGCGCGGCTTCGGCTTTCTCACCGAGGGCGATGGCGGCGAAGACATTTTCGTTCACATGGAAGTCCTGCGCAAGACGGCCATCCCCGATCTCGCGCCCGGCCAGAAGGTCTTCGTGCGTTACGGGCGCGGCCCCAAGGGACGCATGGCCGCCGAGGTGCGTCTGCATCTGGACAATGGCATGCCGATAAGCAGCTAGGGCGGCTCTCGCGGCTTATCCTGGCGTCCGGCGGGCAACCGGGCATGTCTGCGCAAACGGGAGTGTGTGGCGTTCATGGCCGTGTCGGGAAAATCGCAAAAGAGGGCCGCCGGGCTTTCGCGCCGCGCCTTTCTCGCCGCTGTAGCAACGGCGGTGCCGGGCCTCATGCCGCCGCTTTTTTCCGCCCCCGCGCGGGCCATGGACATCGCGCGCTTCATGCCCTTGCTGATCGAGAGCTCCGGGCGGCTGATCACCATCCGGGCGGAAATCGCCGATACGCCGCAATTGCGCCGCCGCGGGCTGATGTCGCGCCAGCGCCTGCCAAAAGGGCAGGGGATGCTGCTGTTGTGGGGCAAGCCGGGCTTTGCCGCCTTGTGGATGAAGAACACGCTCATTCCCCTGGACATGGTGTTCATGGACGGGGCGGGGCGCATCATTTACATTCATGAAAACGCCCGGCCTGGCGACACGCGGCCCATATCGGCGGGCAGGCCAACGCGGGCGGTGCTGGAGATCGCAGCCGGGGAGGCCCGCCGCCTCGGCCTGAAACCGGGCGACATGGCCGCATTGCCCGCTCCTTCGGGCCGCTAAGTAGGCGTAACATGCAAGCGATTGCGAATAATTACCGCCTTTTAACGCAAAAGCCGCGCCTTGCCCCCTTGTTCCGGCGCATCCAGACCGCCATGTGCAATCAAGGAGCGAAACCATATAAGGAGGGGACATGGCGCTGAAAGCCGTCCGCGAATTCATCAGGCACGAGGCCTTTTCCGGCATCCTGCTGTTCGCCGCCGCCATCGCCGCCGTGGCGATGGACAATTCGGCCCTCAGCTGGCTCTATGACGCCATCCTGCAAACCCCCGTGTCGCTGCGCATCGGCCATCTCGCGCTCGACAAGCCGCTTCTGCTGTGGATCAACGACGGCCTGATGGCCGTCTTCTTCCTGCTGGTGGGGCTGGAGCTGAAGCGCGAATTCCTTCAGGGGCAGTTGTCCTCGCGCAGCCAGATCATCCTGCCCGCGCTGGCGGCTCTTGGCGGCATCGCCGTTCCGGCGCTGATCTATACTTCCATCAATGGCGCAAGCCCCGATCTGGCGCGCGGCTGGGCCATCCCGACGGCCACCGACATCGCTTTCGCCCTTGGCGTCATGGCGCTGCTGGGGCGGCGCGCGCCGCGCTCCCTGAAACTGTTTCTGCTGGCGCTGGCCATTCTCGACGATCTTGGCGCGATCATCATCATCGCCCTGTTCTATACGGACAATCTCACCCTTGTTCCGCTGGCCGTGGCGGCGGCGGCCATTGGCGGACTGGCG
>JALUFY010000273.1 GCA_027051995.1 Hyphomicrobiales bacterium | reverse complement strand
ATGCTTGTGAGCGTGTCCACGCCCGCGCCGCCGGTGTCGATGCCGGTATGCTGCAGATAGACGCGCACGGCGGAAGGCGCCGTGGCGTAGGATGCGGTATCGGAGCCCGCCCCGCCGTCCAGATAATTGTCGCCCGTCCCGCTGCTGAGGATATCATCGCCTGCTTCACCGTAAATCGCGGCAAACCCGTCAATGGGAGCGTCAACGATGTCATTTCCACCTCCCGCATGATAGAATGGCGTCCATGGAGAGAGAATGAGATGATCATCCCCCGCCGTTCCGTGGGCGGTGAAGTCCACGTTGTAGGCTCCCGTGATTTCCTCCACGTTGCTTTTGACCATCTGATCCGTGAGACGCACCGTCTGGCCGGGGCGCACGGTGATCACCAGGTCATCGCCATCCACCGCGTATTGCAGGGGCACATAGGGGTGATAGCCGTAACCATCGAAATATATATCCAGCTGGTCGTGATCGCCCTCGCCCATATAGACCGTATTGGCGCCTGGTTCGCCAATGGCCATATGGAAGTCGTCATCTCCGCCGTGATCCTGAGTGATGAATGTGTCGTTTCCGGCTCCGAGCTCGGCGCCAAATCCGTTTCCTTCGGTCGTATTGACGATAAACGCGTCATCCCCGTCCGTGCCGGTGAAATCATGATCGCCCATCATGGCATGAAAATCAACCGGTGTGCTCGTGGTCATCTGGGCGATAACCGCGTTCGCGTCCGTGTCGGTCAGCGTCGCGCCGGTGAAAGTGTAGGTTGATGCGCCGAGCATCATATCCGCCACCTCGGCGAAGTTGTCCGGCAGATCGCCGGTGACATGCAGGTTGAAATGGCCAAGCGTGACGTCGATGGCCGAATCGCTGAAGGTCATCGTGCCCTGTGTCGCGCCATTGCTGGCCGCCGTGATGGAGGTGATGTCGAACCCGGCCAGGGAGGACGCGGCGGGATCGAAATTGCTCGCCGGGGCGCGCTCCCCGGTGGCCGGATCAACCGGGAAAAGCTCGTCCACGGCCGTCTGCACCTGAGACAGGCTGGTTGGCATGGCGCCGTTGATGGTCAGCGTGTCCACGCCGCTGGTCAGCGTCCAGGACGTGGCCGTCACGTCCAGACGCAGGATCTCGCCGCTCTGGTCGGAGATGACGATGCTTTGCAGATTGGCGCTCGCCGAGCCGTCCAGCGCCGTGACGGCGCTGGCGAAGTTGTCGAACATCTCGTCCAGATCAGATCCGGTGATCGGGCCAAAGCCCGTGCCATTGATGGAAATGGCGAAATAGCTGGAGGTGCCCGGCGTGCCCTGATAGGCGGAGATGCCGGTGCTGCCGACGGCGGTGAAGGTCACGGCGTTCTGATCGAAACTGTCGACCAGATCGCCAAGCCGCTGCAAATAGGTCAGGGCGAACAGATCCGTCACCTCGCCGCTGGCCGGCGTGTCTGCCATGAAATCCTCGAAAGCGCCAAAACCATTCTGGATCGTCGTCGTGACCATCGTCCCTTGCTCCCTTGTCTCCCGTTTTTCGTGAGAATCCCTAACGGCAGTTTATTGCAACGGCAGGAAAGTCTAGTCAAACATATTCGGCGGTTGTCAGGCGTCATTTGACCCCGGCGCCGGACGCGCCATATATTCCGCCCGCCGCCGCCACAAGCGCGGCTGGCCGCCGGGCGGGAACGGGGGAGCATGCAGACAAAATTCATCATCAGATCCCTGCCGGGACATATCGCCGCGCTCACGCTGCTGTTTTCTCCGCCTTGCGCGGCGCAGGAACACTACGGCGCGCCGGGCCGCTCCCCGTTTTCCCGGAACGCCGCCGGGCTGTTTTTCGAACTGGCGCCGCTGGAAACGACTCACATCGGCGCGTTCGATGTCTACGCCAGACAGGTCTTCGGCAAATCAGGCGGAGGCTCCGGCGGCGGGAGCGGATCCGGAAGCTGGTGGGATACCGTCTTCCCCAATGGAACCCCGGATGATCTGAAATGGACATGGCTGGAGCGCCCCGGGTTCCGGCTGGCCGCCGGATATACCCTGCCAAGCCCCGCCCGGGCGCCGGAAAGCTCCGCCGAGATCTCGGCCTTCATCATGCACGACGAAAACGCCATGAATGTTTTCGCCCCCACCGGCCTGGGCATCTTATACGATCCGGCGAAACTGCGCCTGCGGGCGCGTTTCTGGGGCGCGGGCCTGAATGTCATGACGCCGCTGGGGCAGGTGCGTCTGGGCTCCGCGCGGCTGCGCTTCTCCGCCGGGGCGGGGGCCATCGCCTATGTCTCCCGCACCACTATGAAGGTGAACTCCGCCTTTCTCAACCTCCGCTTCAGGAAAACAAGATACCGCATCCGCCCGCTCGCTTCCGCCGCCATGCGAATGACATGGCGCGCCAGCCGGGCGGAAAAATCCGCCGCACCCTTCAGCCTTTCACTGCGCGCCGAAGCCTTCCCCACCGATCATTTCTGGACCGTTTCCCTGCAATTCGGCATGACTTGGCGGTTCTAGCGGAATCTCCCTCACCACCGCGCGAACAGCATTGCCGGAAGGGCCCATCATCCGTTTTGGTTTGCAACCGCAGCACGGCGGGCGTTATAAAATCAGCGCGCCGTGAAGACAGAAAACGGCTGCTTGAACAAGGGAACACCATTTTTTATGAAAGATATACGCATCAACACAAGCATCCCGCACACCATGACGCAGGAAGGGCTGCGCTTTCTGGGAGAACTGGCCAGGCATGTGCCGGAGAATGGCGTCATCGTCGAGGTCGGCCCCCTGTTCGGCAGCTCCACCTGGGTGCTGGCCAAGAACGCCCATCCTTCCGTGACCGTCTACAGCATAGATACATGGGAGCCCGCGGAATGGATAGACAAGGTCGTGGCGAAAAAATTTCCAAAGGCGAGAAAATTTTCCCGGGAAGCATTTGAATATTACGTGAGGGACTGCCCGAACGTGAAACCCGTTCAGGGCTGGAGTCCGGATGTCGTCGCGGATACATGGGACAGGAAAATCGACCTGTTTTTCGATGACGCCAGCCACGGCAATCCCGGCTTCATCAACAATCTGGAGTTTTTCGAGCCTTTCGTGAAACCCGGATGCGTCATGTGCGGCGACGATTACGCCAGCGGCTGCCCGGACATCATCACGGAGACCAACCGGCTGGCCAGAAGATGGAACCAGAGAATCAATGTCATCGGCCGTGTATGGGCGCTGCGCAAGCCGCTCGATCCTTCAGCCCCCGATCCGGTAACGGTCTATGGCGGCCTGACACCCCACAAGGGGCCCTTTCCGGTGCTCATCACGCATAACGCCAGCGGCGTCTGCACCAGCGATTATCCTTCCTCCTGGACGGGCCGCCTGCACAGATACGACCCCATTTTCCGCTTCACCCTCGCCTGGGGCGGCCGGCGCATTCCCAGACTGGAAATTCTGGCCAGGTGCAAGGGCATGGACGGCATGGTCTCGCCCTGGAGGAGAATGGGAGAATACGTGGAGACGGACAAGCCCTGGGTGCCCATCGCGGAAGTGCGTTTCAGACTTGCGGGCAGGGACGCGGACAAATACACGCTCCGGTATCAGGCGGGCTGGTGCTATCCCCGCATCGGGCGCAAGGTCGGAGCGCATAACAGCCGCTTCTTCCATGCGGACAGCTGGACGGGCATGCCCGCGACCGGCGCGCCCCTGCCCATCAACGCCCTGCGCGTCAAACTGGAAGAACGCCGCCCCTGAGCATCCGGATTCTCTCATCGCCCCAGGAACCGGCGCAGCAGGCGCAGCCCGTAATCCCACCGTTCCTTCGATGTTTCCAGAACCGCGCCCTGCCCGCGCGTGTTCGGCGCCAGGGGGGCGTTTTCCCGGTTTTGCGTCGGCAAGGCGTTTTTCGTGTAGAAGCCCATGCCATCCACGCAGAGCCTGTCATCAAGCGCGGCGATGGCGTCCAGTTCCGCTTTCGATGGCGTCAGCCCGCCGCCATGCTGAAAGGCGTTCATGGTGTGCAGCTGCGCCAGATGCAGGAAAGGCAACTTCAGCACGTTTTTCACATAATCCGCTCGACGCGAGAGCTTGCGCTCATAGGAGGCGAAGTCCTTTTGCGATTTCAGATAGAAATCGTAGAAAATGAAATCCGGCCGCGCCCCCTTGCGCTCCAGCCAGCGCATCCATTCCGTCAGCACCGGCAGGTCGAGAAACGCCGAGTGGCCAAGGTGTATCCCCACCTTGCATGACGGGTTCACGCGCAGGATCATCCGTTTCAGAAGCCGCGTCATCCGGGCCATCCGGGAGGCGAACATTCTGTCCGCCCGCACTGTCCGCTTCCTCAGCCGCCGCGCCCTGGAGGACCAGAAACGCCCGCCCCCGCCGGGCGAATGATAAATGCCCGCCTCTTCGAACAGGATAACGCGGCAGGCATCCCGGAAAAACCGGTTATAGGCCGAAAATTCCCTGCGCGCCTCGCGCAGGAACGATTGCCTCTTGCCGCGGTCTCTTAATATCTCGCGCGCGGTGAAGTTGCGCCGTTTGCCGGAAGCCGGATCAGGCACGCGGTTGGCATAGACGCGCAACTGCAGCCACAATCGCGCGCCGCGCCGCGCCGCCATCCTGTATATCATCGTGTTGTAGGCCGTTTCACCCACGGACAATCCCTTGCGCGCGAAAAACTCGGTCAGCTCCCCGCTGGTGGCGTAGACGATGCCGGCCGCCCCTGCTTTCGCGATGTCCCTCAGGGCGTGATCCAGGTAGCTCTCGCTGTAGGGAGCAAGATGCCAGGCCGAAATCATCATGAAGGCCAGCCTGTTTTCATGCCTGCGCGGACAGCCGCTCCGCCCGTCCTCCGCAGCCGCGAAACCGGCCAGGCACGCAATCGCCACGAGAACCGGCGGAATGATACGGCGCAGCCACGCCCGCCCGCCTTGCCGCATCTGCGGCGCGCGTCTCATTATCCGCCCCTCTCTTTCCCGGCCGGCCCGGAATCCGCCTGTCGAACCGCCGGTTCGATAATGACCCGCAGGGCGCTGATGGGCGCGCCCCGCGAAGGTGATTTCAGCCACTTGCCGCCCGGTGTGTAACGGCTGTTCATCTTTTCCCTGAAGGCCGCCCGCCCGTCGCGCGAAAACCCCGCCTGGAATGTCAGCCGGTAGTCTCCCGCCCTTTCCCCGGCAAGCGCCATGTAAACGGAAATGATGGGCTTTCTGGATTCGCCGGCGTAACACCATTCGCCGCCGCGCACGGCGGCGGACGATGCGCTGCCGGCCGCCGCGCATCTGTAGATGACATCCACGCCTTCCGGCTTGTTGATCCAGTCCAGCCTGAAGGCGCGCAGCACTCCGGCCTTTCCCTGCTGGCCCGCCCAGCATTCCGGCGGCATCGCGGTGACAGACATGAAATCGCAATCGGCGGTAACGCTGACGCCCGGCTTGTCTCCGCCGGCCGCCAGCGGCGCCACGCCTTTCGGCGCCGCACCCGGCCGGAGGGGTTTTCTCAGCGCCCAGACACGCCCGCGCACCTCTGCGGGCCTGCCCCAGCGCGCGGCCAGTTCATCCACGTCATGAACGGTATCCGGATGACGGATGGTGTAATTGTCGCCGCACAGAACGCCATCCGGCGCAAGCGCCCTGACGGCGGCTTCGAGCACTTGGCCGAAATGCGGATTATCGGCTCTGGTGTCGAGAAAGATCATGTCGAGAGCGTTTTCCCAGCGCTTCAGCACTTCTTCCGCGCGCCCCTGCACGGGAGTGACGAAGGGAACGTCCTTCATCATCTGCCTGAAGCTCTCCTGGCTGAAAGGCATGGTGATGCCGCGCTTTTCCCGCATGCGGCTGATCCACCCGGCGGGCTCCCATGTGTCAACGGCATAAATGGCTTCCGGTTCCGGCGCATTCAGCGCCATGATGCGGCTGACGGCCCCGTAAAAGGCGCCGGCATCGAGGAATTTGCCGCCAAGCGGCGCCGAACCGGCGATCTCCGCCACATACCGCAGGCCGCCCGGGGGCGTCGTGCCGGGAACCGTATCGTCGATGATCAACGCCATTGGCCTGTTTCCTCGCGCTGCCGAGGTTTTCCGGGCCTGCCGGATCACCCCCGCACGCGCCTGCTTTCATGCATGAACCACGCCCAGGTTTCCTTCAGCCCTTCCTTCAGCCCCACACGCGGAGAATATCCCAGTTCCCGTTTCGCCTTTGAAATATCGCAATAGGTGTTGCGGATTTCCCCGGGCCTGAAATCCTCATGTATCACCTCGAAACCGGCGTATTCCGGCCCCACTGCCGCCCGCATCTCCTCCACCAGTTCGTTCAGCGTCACGGGAACGCCCGTGCCCAGCTGGAAAGCGCCGCTTTTGGCGCTTGTCAATCCGGCGATGATGCCGTCGCAAAGATCATCAATATGAACATAGTCGCGCTGCTGGCTGCCGTCGCCGAAGATGATCAGCGGCTTTCCGGCCAGAATGGCGCGGAAGAACGCGGCCACCACGGATCCCTTGTGAAAGGACAGCGGCCCGTAGACATTCGAAAACCGCAAGGAGACGGCCTGCATGCCATAGGAGGCGGAAAAGGCCGAGCAATACCCCTCCACGGCCAGCTTCGCCGCGCCATAGGGAGACGTGGGCGCAGGCGCCATATCCTCGTGAACGGGCGGCGGAACCTCGCCCAGGATGGCGCCTCCCGTGGAGGCGTTGACAAGCCGCGGCGCCCCCGCCTCGCGCATGGCCATGAGGAGGTTGAAGGTGCCGGTGACATTGTTGTCGAAATTGAACTGGGGATCGGCGATGGAATCGATAACCCGCGTATCCGCGGCCAGATGCACCACCGCGTCCACACCCTTCAGCGCCGCGTCCAGAATCCGCCGGTCCCTGATATCCCCGTGTATGAATTCCGCATCCGTGCCTTCCAGCACCTCGCGTGACCCCAGCACTTCATTGTCGAGCACGCGGATGCCTCCGGCAAGGCCAGAGGCGGAAAGCCTGCGCACCAGATTCGAGCCGATGAATCCCGCGCCGCCGGTTATAAGAATCCTTCCCAAACGCCCTTCAGCCATTGCCGTTTCATCCATGCCGCAGTCCTGATCAATCCCGGCCCGCCCGCCGCTCAGGACAGTCCGCCGTTTTCCGGCGCTCCGGGCTTGTGCCCGCGCGTCCACAGGGATTCGCACGGAATGCACGAAACATCGCAGCGCTCCCTGTATTTGCGCACGATCTCCTCCACTTCCTCCAGCAGCCTGTCCGAAAGCAGGATGGGCTTCCACCCGAGGGAGCGGAACTTCTCGTTTTTCACCACAAGTTCGTTTTCGGCCGCTTCATTGCGCGGGTTCGGCACGAACTCCACCCGCGCGCCCATGCGTTCCGAAATCATTTCCGCCAGATCGCGCAGACGGCGCGATTCCGCCATCTGATTGAGAATATGCACCGGCTCGCCCGCCGCCGGAGGATTCTCCAGCGCCAGTTCGATGCATTTCACCGTATCTTGGATATGGATGAAGGCCCGCGTCTGGCCGCCCGTGCCATGCACCGTAACCGGATAACCAATGGCCGCCTGCATCAGGAAGCGGTTGAGCACCGTTCCGTAATCGCCGTCATAGTCGAAACGGTTGATGAGACGCTCGTCGCGGACTGTCTGATCCGTCTGCGTGCCCCACACGATCCCCTGATGCAGATCCGTGATGCGCAGGCCATCGTTCCCGTTGTAGAACTGAAACGCCAGCGCATCCTGCGTCTTGGTCAGATGATAGATGGAGCCGGGCCTGGGCGGATAGATGATCTCGCGCTCCAGAAGGCCGCCTTCTTCATCTTTCAGGTATATGGTCTGATACCCCTCCGGAAGAGGCAGGCCCGCTGTTTCGTATCCATAGACGCCCATGCTGCCCAGATGGATCAGATGAATATCCAGCCCGGTTTCGACGATGGCGTTGAGAATGTTGTGTGTTCCGCACAGATTGTTGCGGATGGTGTAATTTTTCGTCCTGGCGGATTTCATCGAATAGGGCGCGGCGCGCTGTTCGGCGAAATGCACCACCGCGCCGGGCTGCTCACGGCGTAAAAGCTCCACAAGCCCGGCGAAATCTCTGGAAACGTCCAGATTGACGAACCCCATGCTGCGCCCCGCCGTTTCCTTCCAGGCTTTCAGGCGCGTGGCCATGGGGCGTATGGGCGTCAGGGAATCCGCGCCAAGTTCGATATCGATCGCCCGGCGGGAAAAATTGTCCACGATAATGACGTCATGACCAAGGTTCGAAAGATGCAGGGACGTGGGCCAGCCGCAAAACCCGTCGCCGCCAAGAACAATGACTTTCATTCAGCCTGCTTCCTCCCTGCCCTGGGCGTTCCGCCCCGCCGCCCGCTGCCGCATCCCGGTTGACGCATCCGGAACGGAAGGCCCGGCGGCCTGTCTGTCCGGCCGCGCCTTGCGGCAATTTCCCGCCCGCGCGGCTCCCCCGCGCCGGTTTATATCACGGCAGATTACGCCGCAATAGGAAAAACCGGACATGCGTCAACTTTCAATGGCGCGCCGCAAGATATTGATGTAATGGTCACAATGATGCAGGCATAACCGGCCGGCGCGGTTACGCGCCGCAAGCGGGTGGCGGCGGAAACGCCGGATGCATCCTCGCACCAGACCACTCCGCCCGCCGGAAGCGGACAGGCAATCACGGCGTGACGACGGCATGAATCTTCCCCCGAAAAAGGCTTCGCCCCCCCTGCTCACCAGGCAGATCCTGCGCAGAAAGCTGCCCGCCTTCGCCATGGTGGCCCTGTTCAGCCTGTGCGTGAATCTCCTGATGCTGACAGGCCCCCTGTTCATGCTTCAGGTCTACGCCCGCGTTCTGCCATCAAACAGCATTTCCACGCTCGCCGCGCTTTACATCCTGGTCGTCATTCTCTTCGTCACCCTGGGTCTGCTCGACATGACAAGGGCGCGCATTCTGGCGCGCGCCGGGGCCTGGGCGGGCGTGAAGCTGCGCGAGAGATTATACGACGTGATCATCGCCGCGTCCCTGCGCAACGGCGGCTCCAGCGCCGCCGCCGCTCCCATGGGGGAGCTCGACACCATGACCGGCTTTCTCTCCGGCCCCGCCGTAACCATCCTCTATGATGCGCCCATGGTGCCGGTCTATCTGTTTTTCCTCTATCTTCTTCATCCCGATTTTCTCGCCTTCGGCATTCTCGCCTCCCTGGCGCTTTTCGCCCTTGCCCTTTTCAATGATCTCATCAGCAGAAAGCCCCAGCGGCAAAGCGCCGCCGCCTCCGAAAAGGCCCGGAATCTGCTCTTCGCCAGCGTGCGCAACGCCGAAGCGCTCAAGGCCCTGGGCATGATCTCGCGCATGCGCGGCCGCTGGCGGGCGCGCCATGACGACGCACTGTTCTTTCAGACCCGGGCGCGCGAGCGCATCAGCACGGTGACGGCGGCCAGCCGCGCTTTCAGGCTGCTCATCCAGTCCTCCATCCTGGCGCTTGGCGCCTGGCTCGTGGTGCGCGGCGAGATCCACGCCGGAACCATGATCGCCGCCTCCATCATTCTCGGGCGCGCCCTGAACCCTGTCGAGCAGGCGATTGGCCACTGGCGCTCCTGGCAGCGTTACCGGATGGCCCGCGCCAAGGTGGACGCGGCCCTCAAGGCGCATGCCGGAACACCCGATCCCCGCACCATTCCCGAGCCTCATCCGGCAGGAAATCTGAGCGTCGATGAATTGCATGTCGCTCCGCCGGGCGCAAGGAAACCCTGGCTGCGCAACATCAGCTTCAGGCTGCCCGCCGGCGCGCTGATGGTCATCCGCGGCGCCAACGGATCGGGCAAGACCATGCTGGCGCGCGCCTTGGCGGGCGTTTGGCCCCCCATGCACGGGAGCATATCCCTTGACGGAGCCGATTACCGCCTCTGGCCGCGCGAGGTTCTGGGGCGGCTCACCGGCTATCTGCCTCAGGATGTCGAACTTCTGGAAGGCACGGTCAGAGACAATATTTCGCGTCTTGATCCCGATGCGAAAGACGAAGACGTTCTGAAGGCGGCGCGGCGCGCGGGCGCTCATGAGCTCATCAAGCAGATCGGCGGTTATGACGCGCCAGTCGGCCCCGGCGGCGCCTTTCTCTCCGCCGGGCAGCGCCAGCGCATCGCCCTGGCGCGCGCGCTCTACGGCGCTCCGGCGCTCGTCATTCTCGACGAGCCGAACTCCAATCTGGACGCCGAGGGAGAACGCGCCCTGCTGCAAACACTGGCCCGCTTGCGCCAGGAAAAGATCAGCGTCATCCTGATAGATCATGGCGAGAGCAC
>JALUFY010000272.1 GCA_027051995.1 Hyphomicrobiales bacterium | reverse complement strand
AGGGCGAATTCGTTGGCGGCTGCGACATCGTCACCGAGATGTTCCAGAATGGCGAGCTGGCAAAGACGCTGGAGGAAAAGGGCATCCCCCACACGCCCCGCGCCGCCAGCTGAAAACCCGGACTGACGGCAAACGAAATAACCCGCCTGAGAAGGCGGGTTTTTTCTCCGTTTATCAGAAACGGGCGAACTACTTCCCTTCCTGATTCTCCTTCTCTCCGCCCCCGCTCTTCGCATGACCGATGACTTCACCGTTGCTCAGGATCGGAGCGGCGCCTTCGGGGATGTCCGCCGGGGTGACGAGGCCGGCCGAGATGACCAGCTTGGCGCCCTCTTCCACGGTGATGTCGAGAATGCGCACCTCATCGGTATGGACGAAAAACAGAAAGCCCGAGGTGGGGTTTGGCGTTGTCGGCATGAAGCATGAATACATCGGATTGCCCGGCGGCAGGCCGATATCGCCAGAATCGATCTCGCGGGCGATGAAGGCCACCACATGCACGCCCTTGCGCGGGTATTCGATCAGGCCGACGTTCCTGAAATTTCTGGAGCCCTGCGACAGCGCCGTCTGGAAGATCTGCTTTACGCTGCGATAGACGGTGCGCAGAATGGGCATGCGGTTGAGGATATGCTCCCACCAGGAAATGATCGAGCGGCCCACCAGATTGGCGGCGAAGGCGCCTATCAATGTCAGCACCACCACCGTGAAAAGAAGGCCGACGCCGGGGACGGTAAAGGGAAGATAGTGATCCGGGTTGTAGATGACCGGGATGAGCGGCTTGATCCAGCGGTCAAACAGCGAGACGAACCACCAGGCCAGCCAGATGGTGATGACAAGAGGCGCGGTCACCACGAGACCCGCCAGAAAATATCCTCTGAGCCGTCTGAACACGCCTGCCTTCCCCGGAAATTGTCATGCCGCGCAGACAATTACTAGGCCAAGCGCGGACGCGCCGCAAGCGCGGATAACAACAGGGCCCCTCCGGCTGGCGGAAAGGCCCTGCTGGCGCGCCGGGGATCACGCCCTGGTCAGGAACCGGCGCGCGTGACCAGGCAGCTCGTGCCGCGCCTCTTCAGCCGGGCGCAGAGTTTTCGTGGCAGCTTTCTGTTGCCGTATCCGACGAGCCTGAGACGATAATAGACGCCCCGGCCCTTGATCTCGGCCTTCATCACCACGGGCCTGGCGCCCCTGATGGTTCTGGAGACTTTCGCCTTCAGCTTCTTCCAGTGCTTCCAGGCCGCCTCCTCGGAACGCTGCGAGGAGATCTGGATGGCCCAGCCGGACCACTTGACCCTTGCCGTGTCTCCGGCGACGGTTGTTTTCTTCGCTTCCGCCGCATGGATGATGCGCGCCGGAGCGGGCGCGTTGGCCGGCTGCACGGAAAGCCCGGTTGCGGCGGAGGCGGCGGCCTTTTGTCTGGCGGGGGCGGGTTTTACCTGCGGTGCGACAGCCTTGCCGGGCGCCTGCACCGGCTTGACCACGGCACCGGCCGAGGCCATGAGACGCGGCTTGTCCACGGCCTTGCGCGCGGGGGTCTTGTCCTTTACCGGAGTCCCGGAGCCGACTGGCGTCTTTTTGGCCAGCGCGGGCGGAGCGACAGGGGCGGGAAGCGGCTTCTTGCGCAGATTGAGATCAGCGCCGCCGGCGTGTCCCAGGGAAGCCGTGACGAGGGAATGGCGCTTCGCGGCCGGTCTGGCCGGAGCGAGCGAGGCGAAGGAGACGCCCTTTTCGCCGTTCAGCAGCGCCGCCAGCCTGTTGCGCGCGGGGGCGTAGGACGGTTTGGCCTTGAGCGCGGCGTAGAGCGCCTCGCGGGCATCCTTTTTGCGATCCAGCGTCTCGTAGATCAGCGCCATGGCGTAATGCGCCTGCCAGGGCCTGGCGTATTTGTATTTCAGCGCCTTTTCGTAATCGGCCAGGGCGAAGAGATACTGCCCGGACTTGTGCAGGATATTGGCGCGCGAATAGTAGGCGCGGGCGAAATAGGGATCGAGGAACAGCGCCGAGGTGAAATCTTCTATGGCCCTGCCCTGCCGCCCCATGCCGCGCCAGGCGAGGCCGCGGTTATACAGGGCGATGGCCCGCGCGTGGGCATCCAGCGCATCGATCTTGAGGGCTGCCTCGTAATCGCCGATGGCCTTCTTGTAGAGCCCCAGCTTCTGACGCGCCAGGGCGCGGTTGAGCAGGGCCCGCGCCAGCACCTCCGGCGAAAGCCTGCGCGTCTCGATGGCCTCGTTGAACAACAGCACGGCGCCCTTGGCGTCGCCACTGGAGAGCGTGTCGAATGCCTTGACGGCAATGGCGTTGGGAGATGTTTCGATGACGCCCGCAACGGCCGGCGCAGCCGCACTTGCGGCGAGCAACACGGAACAAACAGACGCATACTTCACTGACCTGAACTTCATAATGCCCATATTCATGAAGCATCAAGGTTAAGGCCCGCCTAACGGGACGTGAACGAGCGGTAAACGCCTGTGCGGATCAGGGAAAACGGCATGGCCAAAGGCTGGTTAAACGCCTGTGGCGCGCAATCTCAATCGGGCATGAACAGCCAGAAGACCCCGGCAAGCAGCAGGGTGAGGGTCAGCATCTGGCCATAGAGCGACAGCGCCTTGCGGATGTCCTCTCGGGTGAGCCTTTCGCGCCCGTCGCCCATCCAGGCCAGCTCCACCACGCGCCCGCCATAGGCGCGCGGCCCGCCAAGGGCCACATCGAGCGCCCCGGCCATGGCCGCCTCCGGCCAGCCGGCGTTCGGCGAGACATGGCGGCGCGCGTCGCGCCACATGGCGTGCAGGGTGCGCGCTCCCGCCGAAGGGCTGGTCAGGGCCGCCGCCAGGGCGAAAAGAAGCGCCGTCAGCCTGGCCGGTATCCAGTTCATCAGGTCATCGAGGCGGGCGGCGAACCATCCGAAATGGATGAACCGCTCCGACTTGTGGCCGATCATGCTGTCGGCGGTGTTGACCACCTTGT
>JALUFY010000271.1 GCA_027051995.1 Hyphomicrobiales bacterium | reverse complement strand
GCTGCTGGCGGCGTTATGGGACAAGGTGGAGGGAATGATCTCATGGCTGTTCTGACATCATTGTGGACGCGGCTGCGCGGCTGGCGCACGCTGCTGTGGTCGCTGCTGCTGGCCACGGTGGGCGTCATGCAGGCGCTGGACTGGGCGAGCCTGCTGCCAGATGGCGCGGCGAAGGGCTGGGTGCTGATCGCCATCGCCTTCGTCACGGCGTGGCTGCGTGTCATCACAACGACGCCGGTGGGGGAAGGCGGGAATGACTGACGCCGATCTGGAGCGCGGCAGGCTCATGGGGCGGGTGGACGCCCTTGAGGAGGTGGCGCGCAATCACAAGGAGCGCATGGACAGCCACGCGCAGCGCCTGCGCATACTGGAGCGGCTGGCGTGGCTGGTCACGGGCGGCTTCGCCGTCGTCTCCCTGCTGCCCAAGGCCATCGCCCTCTTCGAGGCACTGAAATGATCGGCTGGCTGGTGCGCGCCGTGCTCTCGCCCTTCCTGCGCCTGGGCGAGAAATACCTGGACAACCAGAAGGACGCCAGGCGCCTCGACGCGGCGGTGTCCGCCCGCAGCGCCGTTTGCGTCACCGCCGCGCGCAAGGTGAAGCTGGGGTATCTGCTGGGGCGCATCCCGCTGTTTGTCGCGGAATTGTCGGCGGCGCTCTACTTCGCCGCCGTGATGATCGACAGCACTTTCCCCATGCAATGGCTGACGCCGCTGGAGCTGCCAGCGTGGTTTCAGCCGCATTTTCACTGGGCGCTTGCCAGCATCTTCGGCCTCTCCTGGGCGGCGCGCCGCTGGCCGGGGAGATAGCCAGACCGGAACCTCGAATGAACATCCGACCGGCGCATGGTCGGATGTTCTTGCGCCGTTCTTTCCGAAAATCCGCCTAAGCCATTGATTTTATTGGTGAGCCCGGCAGGGATCGAACCTGCGACCTACTGATTAAAAGTCCTGTGAGGGGCGTTTGAAATCAATGGGTTAGCGGTCGGACGGGTCGGGTTTTTTTCTGTTTTCCTCCGTGTTTCGCCTGTTTTCGTGGCGGGTTCGTCAGGCCTTTTTGTTGCTCCGCTCCAGGGCGTCAATGGCCATGTCGGCCAGCTTGCCCGTGCGGGCCATGTAGTGCTCGAGGATGGCGTTGACGCTTTGCAGGGAATGGCCGGGGATGGCGGAGATCCCGGCGATGTCCACGCCCGCCTCGGCCAGACGGGTGACGCAGGTGTGGCGGGCGTGCATGAAGCGCTTGGCCCGCATGGACGGGGCGAGCGCGGGGAAGCGCTGGCAGGCCGCCGCGCGGATGGCGGCGAAGCGGTGGGACAGCCCGTGGCGCGTGAAGGGGCGGCGCGTGTGATCGTCCAGCACCAGGGCGGGCGGGTTGAGCCCGGCGGCGCGGTGGCGGGCGGTGATGGCGCGCAGGCGCGCGGCCAGCGCGGCGGTGGCGGGAATATCGACCATGGCGCCGGTCTTGGACTGGCGGACGCGCAGGCGCAGGCGGCCATTGACCTCGAAGAAGGCCTCGACGCGGCGCACGTCTCCGGCGCGCTGGCCGGTGTGCAGGGCGATCATGAAGGCGTCGGCCACGCCATGCTCGCCCAGATCATCCGCCGTTTCGATGATGGCGGCTTCTTCCTCCGGCGTCCAGACGACAGGGCGCGGGCGCGGCAGGGAGACGCGCATGCCGCGCGCCGGATTGCGCGACAGCCAGCGGATGCGCTGGCCATGCGACAAGGTGACGCGCAAAACGGCGATGACGCCGGCCGCCTGATGGGGGCCGCGCGTCTCGCGCAGGCGCTGATAGAAAGCGTCCAGCGCCAGCTCGTCCAGGGCGGCGGCGGGCTGATCTCCCGCCCAGGCGAGGAAGACGCGGGCGCGGCCCTCGTAGTCGCGGCGCGTGGTGGCGCGCAGGGCGGAAAAGCGCGGCGAAGCGCGGTATTCATTCCACAGGGCGGCCAGGGTGCGCTCGCGCGGCGGCGCGGGCGGGCGCGCGGCGCGGCGGCGGGGGGAGCCTTGCGCGCGCCATGCATCCACCTGGCGGTTGATCTCGCGGGCGGCGGCGATGGCCTCGGCCAGCGAGAACCATGTTCCGTCCGGGTGGCGCAGGGAGCGGCCCGGAAAGCCCGCCTTGCGCATGGCCGGGCCGGATCGCCCGCCGGGCTCCCAGCGGGGCTTGCCGCCATTCCACTTGAGGTAACGGGGGAGTTTTACGCTGCTCATGGCTTGCCCTCCATCGAGCGGTTGAGGTGATATCATCGCCCCCGGCGCGCGGGCGCGTCAAGGGCGGGGTTCGTTCAGGCCATGTCCATGGCCGGGGATGGTCCATGATCTGGGGCTAGGTGGTGCATGGCAAATGCGGTTCAACCACTAATCATATCGCTGGTGATAATTATCGTTCTGGTGCCGAATAAAGTTTTTAGTTTTACATATACAGAGTTTGGGTTTTCCACCAATTTGACAGAGTAAACAATGTATTCGCAATTTATGCCGAGGCAGCAGTTACACATTAATTTCAATGTTTTTATCGTATGAATGCGGTTAATTTCTACCGCATTGGTCCAAAAATAATCATTTTCATCAAAGATTGCGGCAGAAATATTGTCGGCGTGAGAGAAGCAAAAAGAAAGTGGTGCGCCGCATTTCGGACAGAAATAAAAATTGTAATCCTTCCACTCTATATTGTTTCTCTCAAGATATCTGCCGTATTCCGCCTGCATGGCTTCCCGCCGCGTCCTCTTGATATTCTTTTTCATATCCCGAACCTCTCATCCAGCCAGTTTTCGAGCGCGGCCATGGCGGCGGCTGCCTAGATCGGCGGCGATGAACGCCCGTAGGGCCTGTTTCCGACGGTGTTTTTCAATCTGGCTCACAGATACCTCTCTATTGAGCGGTTGACGGTGTATCATCGCCCCCCGGCGCGCGGGCGCGTCAAGGCGTCACTCCGTCTCCAGGCGCTCCATGAGGGTGGCGCGGGCCTGCTC
>JALUFY010000270.1 GCA_027051995.1 Hyphomicrobiales bacterium | reverse complement strand
GCAGGCGCGCGATCCCGCCTTCAGCGTGCGGCATTTCCTCGATGGCGCGGGCAAGGCCTACGAGATGATCGTCACCGCCTTCGCCCGGGGCGACAAGAAGACCCTCAAGCCGCTGCTCTCCAGGGAAGTCTATCAGGGCTTTTCCGCCGCCATAGACGAGCGCGGGAAGAAGGGCCAGACGCTGGATCTGGAGTTCGTCGGCCTCGACAAGGCGCGCATCGTCAATGGCGAAATACGCGGCGACAAAGGCGCACTGACGGTGAAGTTCGTCTCAGAGGTCATCACCGCGCTCACCGGCTCCTCCGGGGAAATCATCGAGGGCGATCCCAACCGCGTCACCACCGTCACCGACATCTGGACGTTCGAACGCGACCTCACATCGAGCGATCCCAACTGGAAGCTGGTGGCCACCGAGGCGCAGGAAGACTGAAAAAAGCGGTCTTTCGCACCGCTTTCCGCATTATTGTTTCATCCACCGGCGGCCGGCCCCTGGCGGCCGCTTTGCTCCCCCCTGCCCGCGATGGCCTTGTAGATGTGAACGAAATAGGCGGTGGCGTAGAGGGGGACGAAGAGATTGACGAAGGGCACGTGGGCCAGAAGGGCCGGCGGGAGCCCGGCGGCGAAGACCTTTCCCGCATGAGCCTTGCGCAGGGCGCGGGCCTGCCGGACGCTCATGTGGCGCATGGCGGTCATGGTGAAGAACTCGCGGCCCAGCAGATAGGCGTTGGCGGCCACCATGACGGCCGGGCCGATGGCGAAAAACCACAGGGGCAGCACGAGAATGAAGACGCCCAGCATGAGCAGGCCGAATTCGATGGCCATGACGATGGATGTCCACAGATCGGCGGCCCGGCCCGGCGGATCGTCCGGGTAGTCGCGCCGCTCCACCAGAGCGGCCACGTCGTCGAGGAACAGACCGGCGAAAAGCGCCGTCACCGGGGCCATGAGCAGCAAAAACACGGCGATCAGGCCAAAGCCGGTGAGCCAGGCCGCCAGCGTGGACAGCCAGGGCCAGGGAAAGGCGGCGAACAGTGAGATCGCCCCCTCGATGGCCGCCAGAAGGACGATGAAAAGAAGGATCGTCAGCCCCAGCGCCTTCCACAATATGGCGCGGAAACCGGGAGAGAGGACATCGGACAGCGCCTTGAGCGCGGCGGAAATCATGACGGAAGCAGCCCCTTGTTCATTGGCTCTCGCGCGCCGGTTTATCATGAAAGCGGGCTTTTATGAGGATGAATAATCCGTCATGGAGGAAAAACGGGTCTTTGCCGCCTTGACCCTCCAGTGACTGGAAGGATTATTCTCGCTCCAATGGAACATTCATCAAGGAGCGAAATCATGTCCGATTGCTGTGGAACGAGCTGTTGCGGCGGCGAAGAACCCGAAATGAAACCGGGCGGGACGGTGCGCGATCCCGTCTGCGGCATGACGGTTGATCCGAAGAACCCGGACAAGCCATGGACGGAACACGACGGCGAGGTCATCCGCTTTTGCAATCCGAAATGCAAGGAGAAGTTTCTCGCCGCCCCCGGAACATACCTGAAAGGCATCGATCCGGTCTCCAGCGCGGTGGTGCACAAACCAACCGCTGACTGGATGGCCAAATGGGAGGGCCACAGGGTCTATTTCGAATCCGCTGACAACATGGCGCTTTTCGAGGCCAACCCGCAGGCCTTCGCGGCGAAATTGCAGCCGCTGGCGGCGCAGGCGGCCCCTGCGGGGGCCAAATGGGTGTGCGCCTGCCACCCGGAGGTGGTGGCGGACGCGCCGGGCGATTGCCCCATCTGCGGCATGGCGCTGGAACCCGCCGCCGGTTCCGCCCCGGCAGAGGAAGATGAAGACGCCGAATTGCGCGATTTCACCCGCCGCTTCATCATCGGGGCGCTGCTCACCGTTCCGCTGCTGGTCATCACCATGGGGCCCATGCTGGGCCTGCCGCTGCCGGAGTTTTTCTCCGGGCGCGGCGGCCAGATCGTGCAATTGCTGCTGGCCACGCCGGTGGTGTTGTGGTGCGGCGCGCCGTTCTTCAAGCGGGCCGTGGATTCCATCAAAAGCCGCAATTACAACATGTGGACGCTCATCGGCCTGGGCACCGGCGCGGCCTGGCTCTATTCGGTGGTGGCGACGCTGGCGCCGCAAATCTTCCCCGCCGCCCTGCGCAACGCGGACGGCACGATGGGGGTCTATTTCGAATCCGCCGCCGTCATCATCCTGCTGGTGCTCATGGGGCAGATTCTGGAGCAGAAAGCGCGCAAGAAGACGGGTGACGCCATCCGCGCCCTGATGACGCTGCTGCCGGCCAAGGCGCACCGCATCCGCGAGGACGGAAGCGAGGAGGATATCGGCGTGGATTACGTTGGCATCGGCGACAAGCTGCGGGTGCGGGCGCACGAGGCCGTGCCGGTGGATGGCGTGGTGCTGGAAGGCGAAAGCGCGGTGGACGAATCCATGCTGACGGGCGAACCCATGCCGGTGGAGAAATCCGCCGGGGACGAGGTGACCGGCGGCACCAGGAACCTCAACGGCTCTTTCATAATGGAGACCCGCCGGGTGGGCGCGGGCACCACGCTGGCGCGGATCGTCGCCATGGTGGGCGAGGCGCGGCGCACCCGCGCGCCCATCCAGTCGGTGGCCGACAAGTTCGCCGGCTGGTTCGTGCCCGCCGTGGTGCTGGTGGCCATCGCGGCCTTTACCGCCTGGATGCTGCTGGGGCCGGAGCCGCGCTTTGCTTACGCCATCGTGGCGGCGGTTTCGGTGCTTATCATCGCCTGCCCCTGCGCCTTCGGCATGGCCACGCCCATGTCCATCACCGTGGCCGCCGGGCGCGGGGCGCGCTCCGGCATCCTGATCAAGGACGCCGCCCATCTGGAGCGGCTGGCCGAGGCCGATACGCTGATCATCGACAAGACCGGCACCATCACGACGGGCAGGCCGGAGGTGACGGATGTCGTGGCCGCCGAGGGCGTGGC